>CALGIB010000934.1 GCA_937915955.1 uncultured Pseudomonadota bacterium | reverse complement strand
GCTCAAGAAGGTGGTCCGGAGCGTGTGCTCCCACGTGTCGCCGATCTCGAACTCGTGGCCGTCGACCTGGACCAGGGTGTGGGGCGAGACGTTGGCTTCGGTCAGGGCCTTGAGCACCAGGTCGGTGTGGGGCTCGATGTCCACGCCGTCCTTGGCCCGGGGGAACGCCACGAGCTGACGCCCCTGGATCTCAGCGGGCTCGGCGTAGCGCTCGTAGAGGTAGCCGATCGCGGGCTCGCCGTTGGTCAGCGTGAAGCCCTCGCCTCGGGCCAGGATGCCGTGCACCACGGCCCAGGGGTTGTCCGGGTCACCGGCGTAGGTGTCGACCACCACCCCCAGGACCTCGCGCGTCTTCTCCAGGTCCGGGTTCGTGGGCGTGACGAGGGGGCTGATCGCCGCGCGCGTCGGAGGGCTCAGCTCCCACTCCGAGCTCGGCTGGCCGATGTCCACGCCAGGGACCGGGGGGCTGGGCTCCGGCTCGGGCGTGGTCTCGCCGGAGCAGGCGAACAGGGCCAGAGCAGCACCGAGGCCGCCGAGGGCCACGGCGGCGCCTACCCTGACCGCCGCGCTCACTCGCCCGCCGCCTCGAGCTCAGCGGCCTCGGCCTCGGCCTCGGCCTCTTCTGCGTCGATCTTGGCCTGGAGGGCGTCCAGGCGGATGATGCGGTCGCGGTCCACGCAGTACAGGATGTCCTCCTGGACGGCGATCCGCGGCTTGATCAGCGAGACATCCGTGAACTTCACGCTGTAGTCGACCTTCTTGTGGCTCTTCATCTTGTGGACCCAGCCCTGGTCGGTGACGACCCACAGCTTGCCGTCCTGGTCGATCGTGATGTCCATGTCCTCGAAGCCCTGGCCCAGGACGTCCTCGTCCCAGATGACCCCGTGGCGGAAGCCATCCACGTCGTACATCACGATGTCGCGCCCGTAGACGACGTAGAGGCGACCGTTTTTTCCGACCTCGAGCCCATTGGGCGTGCCGTCCTCGAGATCCCAGCGACCGAGCTCCTCGGCGTCCAGGTTGAAGGCGATGAGCTCGTCACCCAACACCACCATCAGGCGCTTCTTCTTGGGCACCCAGGCCAGGTAGGCCTCGCCGCCGACGCCGTCGTCGAGCTGGGAGCTGCTGTTGACCGGCCACCCGATCAGGGGCCGACCCGCGTCGTCGTAGGTCTGCACGCGCATCGTGGCGTCCACGACCGCGAAGCCGGTCCCCTCGCCCACCGGGATCAGCTCGACGTCCAGTGGGTTCTGGAACTGGTTGTTCTTGTCGCCGGGGGCCGCGCCGCTGACGTACCAGGGCCGGCCCTTGTCGAACCAGACGTCCGTGATGTTCGGCTCGCTGCCGCCCCATGCCTGATCCGCCCGCCCCTCGTAGGTGAAGCGCTGGACGCGGTTGTTGCCGATGTCGGCGACGTAGAGGTCGCCCTCGGGGTTGATCTCGATGGGGATGGGCTCGCCGAAGGACTGGATCTGCCCCAGCGACCACCCGCTCTCGCCCCAGTAGGGAACGTTCAGGTTCGCGCCGCCGATCAGGTCCTGGTACGCGTAGAAGATCTCGACCAGGTCCTCGAGCTCCTGGCGCTGGGCTCCCGTGCTGCGGAGCTGAGCCATCTCGATGGCGGGGATGCTGTTGGCGTCCTTGAGCTTGGCGAGCGCGTCGATGGCGGTCTCGTCCGGCTTCAGGGCGGCCGCGCGGTAGCCCACGTCGACCCGCTTGGGGACCTCGGCGCGCATGAACTCGGAGCCGTCGCCGGCCTGGTCCATGATCCAGGCGAGCTGCTCGTCGTCGCCGAACTCGGCCGCGGTGATGTCCCGGAAGGCATCCTTGATCTTCTCGTCGTGGGCGTCCCAATTTGCCTGCGCGGCGTCGGTGGCCAGCCAGTCCACGACGGGCTGGATCTCCTCACGCGAGCTGTTGAAGTTGACGGCGACCTCGGCGATGAAGAGGTCGCTGAACACAAAGCCCTCGTAGACCTCGGTCACCTCGATCTTGATCGCGCGTGCCGTGACGGGCTCGTCCAGCGTCACGTCGAAGCGCTGGATGCGATCCAGGAACACCAGCTCCTGGGTCTGGTCGCCGATGGTCAGCTGCACCTTCTTCGGGCGGCTGTACTCCCGGTAGGACTTCTTGCCCTCGACCAGGTTGCCGGGCCAGATGCTGACCTCGCGGATCTCGGTCGCCTGGCCCAGGTCGATCTCCAGCCAGGCGCCCTCGCCGTAGCCGTCCTCGCCCTCGCCCCAGCCATCCTGCAGGAGCCCGTCCACCGCCTGGGCGGCGCCGAAGCGGATCTTCTTGTCCTCGGGATCCACCAGCTCGGAGCTGGCCTTGACCCGGCCTCGGACGGCCGCGTCGGCGGGCTGGGTCAGCGCGAGGATCAGAGAAGTAGCGAGCATGCAGGCTCCAGACGAAGTGCGAGGACCTGGGTACCGAACCCGCCAGAGCGCGTCAACTTCCTGGGGTCAGGCTTTCGTAGAGCCAGCCTCGGCGAGGTTGGCGCCCAGCGGCAGCTGCTGCTGTCGCGGGTAGGGGTCCGGGGACCAGTGGTGGCGACAGCGGGCCTCGTAGGAGTCCTTGGCGCCGACCAGGACGCGGGTCCCCTCTTCGACGAGGCGCTGACTGCGGTCGGCCGGGTTTCCACACACCGTGCAGATCGCCAGGTTCTTGGTGATGTACTCCGCGACCGCCAGCAGGTGCGGGATCGGCTCGAAGGGCTGGCCCCGGTAGTCCTGGTCCAGGCCCGCGACGATCACGCGGCGCCCCTCGTTCGCCAGCGACTCGCAGATCCCGACCAGCTCGGGCCCCAGGAACTGGGCCTCGTCCACGCCCACGACCTTGGCGTCCTGGACCAGCCCCGGGATCTGGTGGGCGTGGGTGATCTGCAGCGATCGGAAGGTCTGGCCCGAGTGGCTGCCCACGCTGTCGTCGCTGTAGCGGTCGTCGATGCCCGGCTTGAAGACCACCACCGACTGGCGGGCGTACATGGCCCGACGCACGCGGCGGATCAGCTCCTCGGTCTTGCCCGAGAACATGCAGCCGGTGACGACCTCGATCCAGCCCACCTTTCCCTGGACGAAGTGAGGCTGCATCAGGCCCCCAGCCGCTGGCTGTGGTGCTCGTCGCCGGTCCACCGGAGCACCGGCAGCAGCCCGTCGCGGCGGGCCTCGGACAGGAGCCGGAACGGCTGCTCGCCGACCCGCAGCGGAGCGGTCGAGAAGGGGTTGCTGCAGGACTTCCCGATCAGCGCCAGCGGTTCGGCGTCGCTGCGCGACAGCACCATGCAGCCGGCCAGGCTGCCGTAGAGCGGGTCCTTGAACAGGCAGGGCTCGGGCTCCTGGGACAGGGCCGCCTCCCACCCGCCGGCGCTGCTGCTCACCCACGCGGGCTTGCCGTACAGGAACTCTCGCAGGTAGCCGGGGCTGAGGGCCCAGGGTCGGTCCGAGACCAGCGCGGCGAGCAGCGGCGTGTCCCCGTGCTCGCCCATTCGGTGGGCGTCCAGGGCCTGCACGAGGCGCCCCTCGACGTGGCCGATGGTGCGCGCGGCCAGGAAGGGCCCCAGGGTCATCAACACCGGATCCTGGCCGTCCCGGGCCCGGACGGGCTCGCCCTGATCCCCGACCAGGCCGAACTCGAGGGCCACCTGATCGTCCTCGAAGGCCGCGAAGCGACTGTCCCAGCGGCCGCCCTCGACCTCGCGCAGCCAGATCTCGACGGCCTGGCGCACCGGCGCCGGATCGAAGTCGGCGGGGAGGGCCCGTCGTACGAAGACGGCGAAGCGCAGCCGAGCGTGCACCCGCGAGAGCGCCTGACGCAGCCGCATCAGCGGGCGCGCGTCCAGCTCTGGGCGCCCCGGGTAGATGAAGCTCGTGACCAGCACGTTGCACGGGCTGCCGTCGGGCCGGGCCATGGCCAGCACGCGGTTCGCGGTCTGCAGCGCCGTCCAGCCGCTCGAGACCAGGGTCGAGAGCACCGACAGCTCGGCGAAGGCCTGGAAGAAGCGACGGTTGTCCAGGCTGCGCAGCCCGTCGGCGAGGGGGCTGCGCAGGGGCCGATCGAGGCGCTCGAGCTCGTTCTCCAGTCCCCGCCGGAGGTCCAGGCCCTGGTCGCCGCACACCTGACGGAGGAAGCTGTACGAGCCGCCCGGCAGCCGCCGCATCTCCTCGACCAGATCCGGGCTGAAGACGGGCATCGATCCTCGGGAACGGCAGAGCGCAGGGCCGCTGATCTATTCCGTGGAGGGCCAGATGCAAGCCCGCGCCGGCCTGGGCTCAGAAGCTGTCGGGATCCTCGGGGTCCAGGCCGCTCTCGTAGACCTCCGGCAGGCGGACTCGGTCCTCGTCCCGGTCCACGAGCAGCCCGATCCAGGCGGTGCCCTGGCGACCCGGGCTGGCCTGCGCCATGGACGGGCCGGCCGAGGAGAAGAGCTGGAGGACCGGGCGAGCATCGGCCAGGGTCGTGCTGTCAG
>CALGIB010000933.1 GCA_937915955.1 uncultured Pseudomonadota bacterium | reverse complement strand
CACCCCGCGCCTGGCGGGCTGGCGCGAGGGCCTGACCGACGGCTTCAGCCTGGACGCGCTCTGCGCGGTGCTGGCCATGGACCTGACCGCGGGGCTGTCTGGCAGCCACCAGGTCTCGGGCGCCCCCGCCGACACCCTGACGGTGCTGGGCGGGCCCGAGGACGGCCGCGTCCTGGTCCTCGCGCCCGAGGAGAGCCTGGGCCGCCACAGCGACGCCGGGGGCGCCAGCCACCCGCTCTACGAGGGCATGCGCCTGACGGACCGGCGCCTGTCGCGCAAGCACCTGGTCTGGAAGGGTCAGGGCCTGGTCGAGCTCGCGCGGGCCGCTCGCCGCTTCCGGGCGGGCGAGATCGCGCGCGTCGGGCCGGGAGAGGTCGACATTCGTGCCGGGGACCTGTTGGTCCTGACGCACGCCACGCGTCTGATCTGCGGATGACCCCCGGGACCCACGTCGATCGCTACGAGGTCCTTGCCTTGCTCGGCGAGGGCGGCATGGCCCGCGTCTACCTGGTCGAGCACCGCACGCTGAAGACCCGGCACGCGCTCAAGGTGCTCAACCACACCCACCCCTCGGTCCGCGAGCGCCTCCTCCAGGAGGGCCAGCTCCAGGCCCGCTTGCGCCACCCCAACGTCGTGGCGGTCACGGACGTGCTCGAGGTCGAGGGCAACCCGGCCCTGCTGATGGAGCTGGTCGAGGGCCCCACCCTGGAGCTCGAGCTCTGGGAGCGCAAGGGCGAGCCCCGCCCCGTCGAGGAGGCGCTGGCCCTGTTCGACGCGATCTGCGCGGGGGTCGAGGCGGCGCATGAGCTGCAGGTGGTGCACCGCGATCTGAAGCCCGCCAACATCCTGCTCGCCGCCGAGGGCCCCAAGGTCACCGACTTCGGCCTGGCCAAGGCCCTCGCCGAGGGCCAGGGCAGCGGGCACACCCGCACCGGCTCGACCATGGGCACCCCCGCCTACATGGCCCCCGAGCAGATCCGGGACACCAAGAGCGTGGACGCCCGCGCCGACGTCTTCGCCCTGGGCGCCATCCTCTACGAGCTGGTCTGCGGCGTGCGCGCCTTCCAGGGCCAGGACGTGCTGGAGCTGATGAACGCGGTCGCCCACGGCGACTACGTGCCCCCTCGCCAGCGCGCACCGGGCCTCCCCAAGGCCCTGGCTCGCAGCATCGAGGCCGCCCTCGTGGTCCAGCCCGAGCACCGCATCGGCAGCGTGGCGGAGCTTCGCAGGCTGGCCACGCGGTCGGGCGAGGCGCGGCTGCCGCTTCGCCCTCGGCCGCCGGTCCTGCTCTCGCCGGACGGTCGCGCCAGCACGGTCGCGCCCGTCACTCCCAAGGGGCCTCCTCCCCGCTCGCTCAGCGCGGATCCGCCGGCTCCACCCGCCGACTCGCTGCAGACCCTGGAGCGCCGTCCGCCGCACGTCGAGCCCCCGGCCAGGCCCTCGCGCTGGCCTCGTCGCGTCGCGGCCGGCCTCGGCCTGGGCCTGCTCGCCGCCCTCGTCGGAGGGGTGCTGCTGTGGGAGCCAGCGGCGCTGGACCCGGTCGAGGCCGTCGACCTGCCCCAGCCAGAGCCCAGCACCACCGTGAAGCTCGAGGCCCCGGTCGAGCCCGAGCCCGCGCCGACCGAGCAGCCCCTCGTCGAGCCAAGCCCGCCGTCCCCGCCGGTCAGCCGGCGACAGGCCGGGACCCCAGCCACCGCCAAGGTGGACGAGGAGCCTGTGCTGGCCGCCCCGTTCGAGCAGGCCGAGGACCTCGAGGAGGAGCCCGCAGCGAGCGCGCCTCCGCCTCCGGTGACCAGCCGCTTCGGCTTCCGGGGGGCCGACGCCGTACACCTCAACGACGGCCGGATCGACTACCTGCCCGGCCCACTGCCCCCGGGCACCTACACCATCATGGCCACCTTCGGCGACACCCGCGTGGACGCGGGCGCGGTGGTGCTCGCGGCGGGCCAGGTCGTCACGATCCGCTGCGACGCGGACTTCATGACCTGCTCTCGCTGAGCTACTCGATGCTGGCGCTCACGATGTAGTCCAGCTCGGGGAAGGCCTCCTTGAGGTAGGAGTTGCCGACCTCCTGCATCTGGTCCTGTCGGGGCCCGCGGCCGCGGGGCGCGCCCTCGCCGTAGCCGTCGTAGAGCTTCTTCACGACGTCCTGGCCCTCGACCACCTGGCCCACAGGCGAGAAGCCCATGCCGTCCAGCGACTCGTTGTTGCCGTGGTTGATGAAGATCTGCGTGGTCCGCGTGTTCTTGCCGGCGGTCGCGAAGCTGACCATGCCGGGGGTGTTGGACTTCACGACCTCGTCGTCCGCGATCTTGGCCTCGCGCCAGATCTCGTTGACGGCGGGCTCGCCGTGGATGCCGAACTGCACCATGAAGCCGGCGATGTTCCGGAAGAAGGCGACGTCCTCGAAGTAGCCGGCCTGGACCAGGTTGTAGAGCCGGTCGGCGCCGTTGGGGGACCACTCGCGGGTCACCGCGATGACGATGTCGCCCTCGGTCGTCTTCAGGCGCACCTTGTAGGCCGCGGGGGCGGTGGCCGTCAGCGCCGAGGGATCCCGAAGGGCCTCGGGCACCGAGGACAGGTCCGCGGCGGGCTCGGCCTGGACGTGGGCCTCGGGGCCGTGGCCCGGGCTGTGCTCGATCGGCTCGCTGGGCTTGTCCGGCTTGGCGGGCACGCTGGCGGGGGGCTGGTCCCCGGTGCAGGCGACGAGGGAGGCGAGGCAGACGGACAGCAGCAGGCGCATGAGGACTCCAGATCGAGCTGCCGGCTTACTCGCTGACGCGGTCCGCGTCGAGCCGCGGGGGCCTGCCTCAGGGAGCGAGCAGTCGCCGGAACAGGTCCAGGCTGCCGCGCATGAACTTCGCCTCGCGCTCGGGGGCCATCGGGCCGACCCGTGCGGCCCAGCGGTCCATGCTGATGCCCAAGGAGAAGGCCGCGTCCACCAACAGCTCCAGCGGAAGATCCTGACGCACCGCGCCCAGCGCCTGGCCCGCCTGCAGCACCTCGACCGTCCAGCCCCGGCCCTCGGCCAGCAGCCGCTCGACCCGCTCGCTGCGACCCTGCAGCGCGTAGAAGCTGTGCCCCAGCGCGTAGAGCTCCACGCGCCCGTGGAGCTGCTCCAGCAGCGACATCGACAGGCCCTCGATCCACGCCCAGAAGCCCTCGGGCGGCCCCTCGGACGGCGGGCTCAGCGGCGCGTCGAGGGCCTCGAACGCGGCCGTGATGTGCTCGCGGATCAGCGTGACGAACAGGTCTTCCTTGTCCTCGAAGGTGTAGTAGAAGCTGCCCTTGCTGAGCTCGCTCTCGCGCAGGATGCGGTTGACCGAGGCCTCGTGGAAGCCGTGCTCGGCGAACTCCGCGGTGGCCACCGCCAGGAGGCGGGCCTTGGTCTCCTCGGGCAGGCGCTGGTAGCGGTCACGAGGCAGGGGTGTCTCCGGTCGGGGTCAGGCAGACCCAGCAGCTGTGCTCGCCGTCCGGCGTCAGCGCGGCGAGCGCGCGGAGCCCGGGGCGCTCCACCTGTACCAGCCCGCAGCTGAGCAGATCCACCCGCGTCTCGAACAGGCGCCCCTGGCTGTCCCGCAGCAGGCCGCTGAGCCCCAGGCGATCCGCCTCGGCGATCGCCTCGTAGTCCTGAAGCTCCCCGCCCTCGGAGGCCATCTGGAACAGCAGCTCGGCCACCTGCTGCGCGGATCGATGGACGTGCCAGCTGCCAGCTCGCATAGGAACCTCCCGGTTAGACCAGCGGTCTATTGCGCTTCTGGACCAGTGGTCCAATCGAACCTCGGATAAGGGCCGGCATGCGCATCGATCACGACGGCATCTCGCTCGAGGCCCAGGTCTTCGGCCGCTCCGGCCGCCCTCTGGTGCTGATCATGGGCATCGGCGCGCAGCTGGTCCACTGGCCCGTGGGCTTCTGCGAGGCCCTGGTCGAGGCGGGCTTCCAGGTGCTGCGCTTCGACAACCGCGACGCCGGGCTGAGCACCTGGCTGGACGACGAGGCGGCCCCGGACCTGCGCCAGGGCCTGCTGCGGCGGGTCGCGGGGCTGCAGGTCGCCGCCCCCTACACCCTGCTGGACATGGCCAAGGACACCCTCGGAATCCTGGACCACATGGGCTGGTCCCAGGCCCACGTCGTGGGGGCCTCGATGGGCGGCATGGTCGCGCAGGAGCTGGCGATCCACCACCGGGACCGGGTGGCCAGCCTCACCAGCATCATGTCCACCACGGGGGCCCGCCGACACGCCTGGGCCCGGCCCGCCGCGGTGCGCGCCCTGATGGCCCCGGCCAGCCGGACCGCCGAGGAGGCCGAGCAGCGCTCGGTGGAGCTGATGGCGGCCATCGGCGGC
>CALGIB010000932.1 GCA_937915955.1 uncultured Pseudomonadota bacterium | reverse complement strand
CTTCAAGTACTCCCGCCGTCAGCGCACCCGCCGCAAGGTTGGCTTCCGCCACAGCCTGACGACGCTCGAGATCACCGACATCAAGGCCTGAGGAGGCTCTCTCATGGCTCATAAGAAGGGACAGGGCTCGACCCGAAACGGTCGTGACTCCAACCCCCAGTACCGGGGCGTGAAGAAGGGTGACGGTCAGGCCGTGCGCGCCGGCAACATCCTCGTCCGCCAGCTCGGCACCCGCTTCCACCCCGGCAAGAACGTCGGCGTCGGCAACGACTGGACGCTCTTCTCGCTGGTCGACGGCGAGGTCAAGTTCGAGCGGTTCCGCGGCAACAAGCGACGGATCAGCGTGTACCCGCGCGAGGTCGAGGTCGCGGCCAAGTAGGCCCGGCTCGGCTCGGCGGCTGGAAGCGCTGGGGAGATAGACCTGTGCGCTTCGTCGACGAGATCGAGATCACCTGCATCTCTGGAAAGGGCGGCGCTGGCGCCGTCTCCTTTCGTCGGGAGATGTACGTGCCGCGCGGCGGCCCCAACGGCGGGGACGGAGGCCGCGGCGGCAACATCGTGTTCGAGGCCACCACGCGCAGCAACACGCTGGACCACCTGCGTGGGCAGCGGCTGTACAAGGCCGAGGCCGGCGTCAACGGGCTGTCGCACAACATGCACGGACGCCGGGGCGAAGACCACGTCATCCAGGTGCCTGTTGGCACGGTCGTCGTGGATCTGCGGACCGGCATCCAGATCGCCGACCTGTCCGATGACGGCTCGCGCGCCGTCATCTGTCGGGGCGGCGAGGGCGGCCGCGGAAACGTGCGCTTCAAGTCCGCTACCAACCGGACGCCTCGCCAGGCGGACCCGGGCGGCGAGCCCGAGGAGAAGAAGCTCCGGCTCGAGCTCAAGCTCATCGCGGACGTGGGGCTGCTCGGCTTCCCCAACGCGGGCAAGAGCACGCTCATCTCGACGGTCAGCAACGCCCGGCCCAAGGTCGCGGACTACCCATTCACGACGCTGATCCCGAACCTGGGTGTGGTGAGCCGCGGCTACGAGGGCAGCTTCGTCATCGCCGACATCCCGGGCCTGGTCCGGGGCGCCAGCGAGGGCGTGGGCCTGGGTCACCGCTTCCTGAAGCACGTCGAGCGTTGCCGCTTCTTCCTGCACCTGGTCAGCGTCTCGTCCTTCATGGAGGACGTCGAGGACCCGCTCGAGCGCCACCGGGCCATCTGCGCGGAGCTGCAGGCGTTCTCGCCGGAGCTCGCCGAGCGACCCCAGATCGTGGTGCTGACCAAGATCGACCTCGTCGACGAGGAGGAGCTCAACGAGCTCATGGACCGCTTCGAGGCCGAGCTCGGCCAGCGGCCCCTGACCGCCTCCTCGGTCAGCCGCCTGGGCATCGACCGCCTGCTGGACGCCTGCTGGCTCGAGCTGCAGGCTATCCTCGAGACCGATGTCGTCCCTCCTCCTGCTCCTGGCTTGTAGCGGCGAGCCTCCTGAAGAGGAGCAGCTCGCGGCGGCCTCGACGACGGTCACCTGGGACAGCGCGGCCGCGCTCGGTCCACACCTGTACGAGGCCACGGTGGAGCGCCGGCAGTTCTCGACGACGACCGAGGCCCTGGTGGTGCGCTGGGGGGACTGGGACAGCTTCGAGCTCGCCCGGCGGCACGACGGCCGCCTGAGCACCCGCATGGTCATGCTCGATGGCGAGGCCTTCAAGGGCTCGGGCAAGGAGCTCCGGGCGGTGGAGGATCCCGACCTGGTCCGTCACCAGGTGCGCACGACCTGGAACGTCTGGTCCGAGGCGCTGGACCCCTTCAGCTACGTGATCCGGCTCCAGCACACCGGGGAGGGCGTGGTCGAGGGGCGCCCGGTCCAGACCTACAGCGTCGGCCTGGATCCCACCGCGACCACCCCCGAGAGCAAGCACCAGCCGGTCTCGCTGAGCGGCAGCGTGCAGCTGGACGGGGCGACCGCGGTTCCGCTGCTGGCCCAGGCCGAGGGCGTCTATCTGGACTCGACGGGGGCCGAGCGGGGCGTGACGGTCCGCGTCTCCCGGAGCGAGATCGGCGTCGTGCCGGAGATCCGGAAGAAGCCCGCCAGGGGCGCGACGGCGGCGCCGGCTGAGCCTTGAGGCTTGCCGGCCCGGGGAGTCTGTCGCTACGATCCTGGGGAATGACGCGCGCCTCCCGCCCCAACTCTTCGGATCAGACGGCATGACGCGGCCTCGTTCGGTGATTACCCGGGGCTGCCGCTTGCAGGCAGCCTCGCTCGCTCTGCACCTGGCCTAGGAGGCCCCATCAGCACCCAGCACGACATGGCGCTCACGCTCGCCGGTCTGGCCCTCGAGAAGAAGGCCGTCGACCCGGTGATCCTGTTTGTCGAGCCGCTCCTCGGCTACTGCTCCCACTTCCTCATCGTGGGCGGCAGCAACAGCCGGCAGGTGCGCGCGATCGCTGGATACGTCCTCGCCGAGGCGAAGAGCGCCGGCATGACCCCCATCGGGACCGAAGGGCGCGGCAACGGCAGGTGGATCCTGCTCGACTTCGGCGACGTCGTCGTGCACGTGTTCGACCAGGAGCAGCGCGGCTTCTACGACCTCGAGGGCCTCTGGTCCGAGGCCGAGGTGGTCGAGATCCCCGGCGTCGAGCCTCGGCATCCGGCCCAGCAAGCCTGGGTCTGAGCCGGCGTAATGCGCTGAAATGTCTGCCCTCGGATGGGGTGGATAGCTGAGCGCCATGGGGATGCTGGTCGCGACGCTGGACGTGCTGCTGCCGACGGACTGCGCCGGCTGCGGTGCGCCGCGCTGGGGGCAGGGCAGCCGCAGCCTCTGCCAGGACTGCTACGCGGAGCTGCCCGGCTTCCCCTGGGCCATGCAGCGCATCCCGGAGCACTGTCGCTCCGCCTGGTTCTTCGGCACCTACGAGGGCAGCCTGGGCGGGCTGGTCCGTCGGGCCAAGTACCGCCCCGACCCCTCGGCGATGCGGGACGTCGTCCGCGTTCTGGGGCCGCGGGTGCGCGGTCGACTCCCGGACGTGGATGTCGTGGTCCCGGTGCCGCAGTCGCTCCGGGGCAGCCTGCAGCGAGGCAGCAACCCCGTGCGGCTCCTGGCCTCGGGCCTGGCTCGGGCCCTGGGGCTGCCCCTGGACGAGCCGCTGGTCCGCCGGGTCGAGCGGCAGCAGGCCGGCCTGGACGCGGGCGAGCGCCTGATGAACGCGCGGGCCAGCTACCGCTGCGAGCGCCTGCTCGAGGGGCAGCGGGTGCTGCTGGTCGACGACGTCGTCACGACCGGGTCGACGGCGGCGGCCTGCGCGACCGAGCTGATGGGGGCTGGTGCCGCCCAGGTGCACCTGTTCGCGCTGTGTGACGCCCGCGCGTGACAGCCTGTCCGGGATCCATCATTCCGAGACGCCTGTACAGATTCTTTGACACTGTCCGGTGAATCCAGCGGTGGTCGCTGGTGTCCAAGGTGTCGAGATTGAGAGCGACAGGCCACCAGCCGGGGCTCTCAGCTCTTCGTAGGGAAGTTGGCATGACACTTGCTACACAACCCTATGAACCCTCAGCCCGTCGCCGGGAGAAGCCATGAACTCGACCACCGTCTCGCTCGCCGACCTCATCACGCTCTTCTACGACGAGTACCTGGCGCTGTACGGGGACGAGGAGCTGGCCAGCGTCGCCGCGGCCGCCACCATCAACGACATCCTCGCGGATCGGGCTACGCGTCAGCTCGGTCAGCGCATCGAGGAAGCGGCCTGATGGGGGATACTCCGGTACACGGATAGCCGAGTACCGGCTCCCGAAGTGAGCTCGCAGCAGGCATCCGATCACCCTCGATCGGATGCCTTCTGTGCGTCTGGGGACGTGGACCACATCATCCAGGCGAAGGAGCCGAGGCCGACCAGCGCCAGCGCCAGCCAGGGCAGCTTGTTGACCTCGAGCAGCAGGCCGCCCAGGCCGAACAGGGTGCCGAACACCGAGAGCAGGCCGGCGACCAGGCGCAGGGGCAGCAGGCCCATGGGCTCGGTGAGCCCCGGGTTGCGCTCGGCCACGGGGCCCCAGAAGCCCCAGGGCCGGACCTGCCGATAGAAGGCGTCCAGCATCTCGGGCCCATCCGGCTGGGTGACCAGGGTGACGGGGATCCAGCAGGCCAGGCTGCCGAAGGCCACGACCAGGATGCGCGTCTGGGTCGGGATCTCCTGCCAGAACAGCGGGTTGTCGACGCCGAACACGGCCGCGTTGCCCAGCAGCACGATGGCCAGGGCCAGGAGCGAGGAGGCCACCAGCGCGGTGAGCTCGGCCGCCGCGTTCACCCGCCACCACAGCCACCGAGCCAGCGACACGCTGCCCAGGCCGCTGCCGAGCATGATGACGAAGAGCCAGACCGAGGCGATGTCGTTCATGCCCAGGCTGGCGATGGCCGCGAGCGCGCCCAGCAGGACGACGGCGATGCGGCCGACGAGGACCTGCCGCCTCGGCGAGGCCTGAGGGTCCACGAAGCGCAGCCACAGGTCGCGCACGACGTAGCTGCTGCCCCAGTTCACGTGGGTGTCGATGGTCGACATGAAGGCGGCCAGCAGCGAGGCGATCATCAGCCCGAGCGCCCCGGCGGGCAGGCGGTCGACCAGCAGCATCGCGTAGGTGGCCTCGCGGTCGACGTCCATGGTGAGGGGGTAGACGACCAGGGCGGCCAGGCCGACCAGGATCCAGGGCCAGGGCCGGATGGCGTTGTGCAGCACGGCGAACCAGATGGCCGCGCGCTCGGCGTCCTGTGGAGTGGACGAGGCGCCCAGCCGCTGCATGATGTAGCCCGAGCCCTCGGCCTGCCTCCACCAGCCCACGCTCAGCAGCACCGCGAAGAGCGTGATGGGCAGGCCCGGCAGGTCTCCCTCGGGCAGGAAGGCCAGCATCGATCCAGCGCGGTCCGGATAGGCCTCGTGCAGGCCCGCGACGAGGCCGCTCAGCCCGCCCTCGTCCCGCACGACGATGAAGCACAGCAGGCAGGCGCCGAAGAGCGCCAGGCCGAACTGGGCCAGGTCGGTCAGGACCACCGAGCGCATGCCGCCCAGGCTGCTGTAGAGCACCGCCAGCGCCATCAGCCCGAAGGTCAGCAGCAAGGGGTCCTGCTCGGGAAAGAGCACCGTACAGACCTTGCGCATTGCCAGGATGACCCAGCCCATCGTCAGGCAGTTGACCAGGATGGCGGCGTAGCCCGCCTTCACCAGGCGCAGGGCGGGCGCGGCCTTGCCGGTGTAGCGGCGCTCCATGATCTCGGCGTCGGTGACGACCTCGAGCCGCCGCCACCAGCGCGCGAAGAGCACCGCGGTCACCACGTGCGCGATGCCGACGCACCACCACACCCAGTTGCCGGCGATGCCTCCGCTGGCCACCAGGCCCGTCACCGCCAGCGGCGTGTCGGCGGCGAAGGTGGTCGCGACCATGGACGTCCCAGCCAGCCACCAGGGCAGCGAGCGGCCCGCCAGGAAGTACTCCTCGCTGCCCTGGCTGGCCTTCTTCGTGACCGCCAGGCCGATGGCCAGCGCGCTCAGCAGGTACACGGCGACGATGGCCAGATCGAGGGTGTTCACGAGGGCCGCTCCGGAGTGACAAGACCCTTGCGTCGTAGCCCTTTACGTGTCAAGGTTTTCAGACCTCTCCGCTGCCCCTCAGCGGCGCTCCCGCTGCTCTTCCCCGCTGCCGCCGTGTCCCTCCCTTCGCTCGCGAACCAGGCCCGGACGACCCTGCACGATCCTGCTCGCCACGCGTGGGCGGCGGTCACGATCCGCGTGGCCTGGGAGCTCTACGTCGCGGGCGTTCGGCCCAGCCCTGCGGTGCTCCAGGACGCCCGTGACCACGTGCTGTTCTCGCTGCCACGCAGCTGCGGTCGCATGCAGGCCGAGGAGCTGGCCGGCTACTTCACGCGCGAGTACCTGGACCGCGTCCAGACCGGCCGGTACCAGCGGCGGCCGGTCCCCGAGGAGCCCGTCTCGGTGCGCCCGTCCTGGCGGGAGCGCCTGGTCGAGGGCCTGGACCCCGTCGCCGAGGTCGTGCTCAGGCTGGTCTACGGGGACGGCCTGTCCCTGGAGGCCGTGGAGCGGCTGACCCGGGTGGACCGCGTCGTGCTCTCAGGGGCCCGCGAGGGGGTGCGCAGCGCGATGCGCTTCGTGCTCCGGTCGGACCAGCTCGTGCTCCGCCTCGAGGACGAGGCCATGGACCGCTTGCTCCAGAAGGTGGCCCGCCTGCCGTCCGCGGACTGCCAGGGTGGGCACGAGGTCGCCTCGCCCCAGGCGCGCCTGCACGCGGAGACCTGCCCCCGCTGCGCCCGCGGCTTCCGCCTCGTCCGGGCGGGCATGCTGTCCCCGAGCCAGCTGCTGCCACCCCCGGTGGATGCCCGGCCCACCGAGCAGGTCTCGGTCCTGGCCCTGCACCTGCACCCCGAGGCTCGTCACCACCGCCGGGTGCTGGCCGAGGCGCTGGAGCCGGCGGGGCTCCGCGCGGACGACGACGCGGCTGTTGTACTCGTGGGTGGCGGCGTCGAAGT
>CALGIB010000931.1 GCA_937915955.1 uncultured Pseudomonadota bacterium | reverse complement strand
CCCAGACACGGTGTATGACGCGGCCGCGCACGCCGGCGTCGCGATGGGCGGGGGCGTCGCGAGCAGCGTGCTCGCAGCTGGCTCGGTACTTGCAACAAACAGTCTCGTCCCCCTGACCGCCGGGTTGCTGGCGGCCAGGGAGGCCAGCGCTGCTTCCCACGCGAGCCTTCGTCGGGCGCTGCTCTACAACTTCGTCGCCGTGGGGGCCGCCGCCCTCGGCTGGGTCAACCCCCTGGTAGCCGCCTTGCTGATGCCTCTCTCCAGCGCTCTCGTCATCGCTCGGGCGGCCTCGGTCGAGGAGAAGGTCCGGTCGACCCTGGAGGGCCAGTGAACGCCGTGTTCCTGCTCCTACCCATCGCCGTGGCGCTGGGCGGGCTGTTTGCGGGCCTGTTCCTCGTCGCTGCGCGACAGGGCCAGTTCGATGATCTGGACGACCCGCCCGAGCGGATCCTCCATGACTGAGAACCACACCATCCTGATCTGCGACGACGAAGAGCTGATCCGATGGAGCCTCGTCGAGCACCTCGGCGGGCTGGGCCACCGCGTCGTGGAGGCCGCGGATGGGCTCGAGGCCCTGGCGGCCATCGACGAGCACGCGCCGGATCTGGTCATCACCGACCTGCACATGCCCAACATGGGAGGCATCGAGCTGCTCCGCGAGCTGCGCCGGCTGGGCCGGGACCTGCCCGTCATCGTGCTCACGGCCCACGGCGGGGTCGACACCGCGGTCGAGGCCACCCGGTTGGGCGCCCAGGCCTACCTCAGCAAGCCCTTCGACCTGGACGAGGTCGCGCTCAAGGTGCGCTCGGCGCTGAAGCGCCACCGCCTGGAGACCGAGGTCCGCACGCTGCGTGAGGACCGGCCCAACGACTACGGTGAGCTCATCGGGGCTGCGCCGTCGATGCTGCGGCTCTTCACCACCCTGGAGCGGCTCGAAGACGTCGAGGCGCCCACGGTCCTCCTGGTCGGCGAGTCCGGCACGGGAAAGGACGTCATCGCCCACGCCATCCATCGCGCGGGCCCGCGCCGCCGAGGGCCGATGATGGAGATCGACTGCGCCGCCTTGCCCGAACAGCTCATCGAGAGCGAGCTCTTCGGTCACGAGCGCGGCGCCTTCACGGACGCGCGGAGCACCAAGCAGGGCCTGTTCGAGGTCGCCCGCGGCGGCACCATCTTCCTGGACGAGATCGGGGAGATGACCACGCAGACCCAGGCCAAGCTGCTGCGGGCGCTGGAGAGCCGGACCTTCAAGCGCGTCGGCGGCGTGCAGCCCATCCGCCTGGACGCCGGCGTCATCGCCGCCACGAACCGGGACCTCAGCGCCGAGGTCCAGCGCGGCAACTTCCGCGAGGACCTGTTCTACCGGCTCAACGTGATCCGCCTCGAGGTCCCCCCGCTGCGTGAGCGCCGCGAGGACATCCCATTGCTGGTGGACGCCTTCATCACCCGCTTCAACCGAGACTTCCATCGCGGCGTGCGCGCCGTCTGCGAGTCCGCGGTCGAGGCGCTGCTGAGCTACGCCTGGCCGGGCAACGTGCGCGAGCTGAGGAACGTGATCGAGCGCATCGTCATCCTCGAGCCGCACGAGGTCATCCGGCTCGAGCACCTGCCGCCGGAGCTGCGCTTCAGCGGCCGCTCGCCGGGCAGCCCCGGCCCCGTCTTCCACCTGCCCGAGGCGGGCGTGGACCTGGAAGAGGTCGAGCGCAGTCTGCTCGAGCAGGCCATGGACCGCACCGAAGGCAACCAGTCCGCGGCCGCTCGCCTGCTGGGCATCAGCCGCTACGCGCTGCGCTACCGGCTCGAGAAGCACGGCCTGATGAGCTGAGGCCCGGCCCGCTCCGGGTCAGGACTCGGCGGCGGCCTGCGGCAGGCTGAGGCAGAAGCGTGCCCCCCGCCGGGAGGGGCTCAGCTTGAGCTCGCCACCCATGGACTGCGCCAGCTTGCGGCTGATGGCCAGGCCCAGGCCGGTGCCGCGGGTCTTGGTGGTCACGAAGGCCTCGAAGAGGCTGTCAGCGACCTCGGGAGAGATCCCAGCGCCGTTGTCCTGGACGCACAGCAGGGGCCCGGGGCCCAGCTCGACGACGATCTCGGTGCCCGCGTCCCGAGCGTTCTGCAGCAGGTTGACCAGGATCTGCCGCACGTACTGACCGTCGGCCAGCACCTCGATGTCCTCGTTGATCTCGAGCTCCGCCTCGACCCCGGCCTCGGCGATGGCCTGACGGGCGATCTCGGCCAGCTCGAGGATCTTGGGGTCCGGCTCGGCGGGCCGCGAATAGCCCAGCAGGTCCGTGACCAGCCGATCCAGCCGGATGACCTGATCGTTGACCTTGCCAAGGATGCTCCGGCGGCGGTCCTCGACGCTGAAGGAGCCGCCGATGACCTGCAGCGTCGCGCTGATGGCCGCCAGCGGGTTGCGGATCTCGTGGGCGACGTTGGCCGCCAGGGCGCCGATGCGGGCCAGCGACTCGGCCCGCTGCAAGCGCTGCTCGGCCTGGACGACGTCGGTGAGCTCCTCGACGTGGAGCAGCACGTTGGCGAGCTGGTGCTCGAGCGGCACCAGCGTGACCCGGAAGTGTCGCTCCTGGGCCCCGTCGCCGACCACCACACGGGGGATGGTCACCTCGTTCCCGCTGGCGCGGGCGCGGGCCAGGGTGGTGTCCAGATCCGTGGCGCGCAGCAAGGCCGAGGCCAGGAAGTGGCTGTAGTGGGCGCCCATCTTGCCGCCGGCGCCGAACAGGCGGGCGCCAGGCCGCGTGGCGCTGGTGACCCGGTCGTTCTCGTCGAGACAGAGCACCGTCACCGGCAGGTTCTGGATGATGAGCTGCTGCAGCTCGCGCAGCTCGTTCTCCCCGTGGGCGCCCATGTAGGTCTGGGTCATCATCGCGAGGTCGAGGTCCACGATGCGCTGCATAGAGCGATTTAGGCCGTGGTAGTCCTCGGCCGGGAGGCACTCCTCGGCGATCTCCATCAGGTCGCCGCGGAAGA
>CALGIB010000930.1 GCA_937915955.1 uncultured Pseudomonadota bacterium | reverse complement strand
CACCTCGGGCGCCGGGGTCGAGGCCCTGTTCGACGACGACCTCACGAGCGGCTGGTCCCCCGAGGGCGACTCCACCTCCGAGGGCGTGCTGCTGCGCCTCGCGGACGCGAACAGCCGGGGCGTCGAGGGCCTGGAGCTGGCGCTCTGCCCGGACAGCGCCCCCGCCCGGCTCGAGGTCTACGCCAACGGCAGCCCCGTGGGTCGCCTCAGCCTGGGGGCCGGAGAGGGCGACGAGCTGCGCTTCTCCCCCGCCTCGACCCGCTCGGTCTTCGTGAAGGTCGTCCAGGCCGAGGGCCGGGTCTGCCTGGCCGAGCTGGGCCTGCTGATCGACGGCGACAGCCACATCCCCGAGCCCCCGCGCGCGGTCGCCGGGCGCCTGGAGGTGTCCTCGACCCTGGAGCCCGCGGACGCCTACCACCCCGACTACCTGTTCGACAGTCGAGACGACTTCGGCTGGGTCGAGGGCGCTCAGGGCTCCGGCCAGGGCGAGTCGATCACGGTGACCTTCGAGACCTCGCAGACCCTGACCGGGCTGCAGGTCTGGAACGGGTACCAGCGCAGCGCGGACCACTTCGCCAAGAACGCCAAGGCGCGTAGGGTCCAGCTGCACGCCGCGGGCGCGCCGGTCTTCGAGCCCTTCACGCTGACGGACACCAGCGGCCCCCAGACCCTGAGCTTCCCCTCGCCGCTGAGCGCGCGGGACCTCCGGCTGGAGATCGTCGAGGTCAGCCCTGGCAACAGGTACGAGGACCTGGTCATCAGCGAGCTGCGCTTCCTGGACGCGCAGGGCGCCTTTGGCCTGGCGGTGGACCCCTCCACCCGGAGCCGGGCGCTGAAGCAGGCGCTGGCGGGCAGCCCGCTTGGGACCAGCGTTGACCGGGCGTGGCGCAGCGCCTGCGACGGGCCCTACATCGGCAGCCGCGAGCTCAAGCTGCGCAGCAACCACAGCTTCGTCTGGTACGACCAGAGCGAGGATCTGAACGAGGTCTTCGACGGCGCCTGGGTGCCGACCTCGACGACGCAGCCCTGGTCCGAGGTGAAGCTGTACGGCCGGATCCATCGGATCCAGGAGGTCTTCGTCGCCTACGGCCAGGGCCAGGTCAGCGACACCACGCGCATCGGGGGCGGCACGGTCAGGCTCTCCCGCGTCGGTGACCTGGGGCAGCCGGCCTACGACGCGCTGCTCGAGCAGATGTCCGAGGGGGCCGCCGAGCTGCGCTTCGAGTGCGCGCCGCCCTACGCCGAGGCCTCCAAGCGGGAGATGATCGTCGTCGAGGGCCAGCCCTTCGTGGACCTGATGATCCCCTCGGGGAGCTGATCCCAGACCGGTGGCGTCCAGGACCTGCGCCGCCTCAGTCCGAGGGGGGTTCGGGGGCCTCTCTGGCCGGCTCGGAGCGCTACGCTGTGTAAAGGAACTGTGAAGTAGCTCCTGGAGGTTCCATGCGAATCGCGACCTGCGCTGCCTGCGGAAGACCCGACGTCCTCGAGACCGATGGACGCTGTACCCAGTGTCGTGACGCCGGCAAGCCGGCCGACCCCAACCTCGTCGCCGCCGCGCGTGAGGAGATCGCGCACCGCGACGCCGTCGTGGAAGAGGACGTGGCCGCGCACACCGACAAGGCGGCCGAGGACGCCATGCTCAAGCCGACCGAGGCGCTGCCGAGCTGGATCCCCGCGGTGGGAGCGCTCTTCGGCGCGGTCGCGCTGCTCGGCTTCGCGGCGGCGGCGCTGGGCGACGGGGTCGACGGCGTGGGCTTGAAGGTCGGCGTCCTGGGGCTGGTAGCTGGCGCGGCCTTCGGGGCATTCGCCATGTCCAGGCGCACCGCCAAGCCCTGGACCGAGTAGGCCCGGGGCACCGGCTCAGGGCAGCGGCGGCACCTCGATCGCGTCCGCGCGGTGGTGAAGCTCGTCGATGCGCCCGTCCTCGGACAGGCGCAGTGTCCAGCGGCCCTCGTTGATGAAGTCCTCGACGGCGACGCCGTAGCGAGCCGTGTAGCCGTCCTCGAGGGGCTCGACGGAGAGCAGGCTGAAGACCGTGCCCTCGGGGCTGCGGAGCAGCCAAGCCAGGTGCTGCTCGTGGCTGGCGAAGACGTCGACGACCTCGTCGCGGCGCTCGAAGATGCCGTAGCGATGGATGCGGGCGTCCGGGCTCAGCGCGGCCTCGACGCTCATGGGGGTCGGCCCGTTCATGGCGGCCAGCCAGCGGTGCAGCGCCTGCTCGATCATTGGAACAGGCTAACTCGGGCTTCGCTGCCCGGAATCCGGGGCTATGGTCGGTGCTCTCCGGTCAGGGCAACGCTGGAGGCGAGATGTTCTTGACGTGGATCCTGGGGTCCCAGGCGGCCTGGGCCTTCTGTGGCGCCTACGTTGGCGGCGAGGACGCGCTCCTGTCCAACGAGGCCAGCCGCATGGGCGTGGTCCGGCAGGACGGGCGCACCACCCTGACCTTGCTCAACGACGTGCAGGGCGATCAGACCCGCTTCGGGCTGCTGATCCCCTTGCCCGAGGCGATCTCACAGGACGACCTGCGGATCGTCGAGACCACCTTGATCGACGACGTCGACGTCTACACGGCGCCCAAGCTGGTTCGCTACACCTGCGAGGACTTCCGGGCCTGGGACGAGGGCATGGCCTCGGGCTCCAGCGGCTGCGGCGGCGGCAGCTACGCGACCCAGGACGCTTCCTTCGCGGTCGAGGACGGGGCCGGGGTCCTGGGCGGCATGGCGGCCAACGTGGTCGTCGAGGAGCGCTTCAGCGTCGGCGAGTACGACATGACGGTGCTCCAGGCGGTCACCGAGCAGGGGTTGAACACCTGGCTGGTCAGCAACGGCTTCGTGCTG
>CALGIB010000929.1 GCA_937915955.1 uncultured Pseudomonadota bacterium | reverse complement strand
GCGGATCGTGCTGTCCCCGAAGAGCGCCCCGCGGGTGCCGGCGTCCGCGTCGTAGGCCACGTTCAGGCTGTAGAAGCTGGCCAGGCTGTTGTAGCTGTCGACGATGTCCTGGACCTTCTCGATCACCGCGTCCATGTCATGCTCGACGGTCAAGGTCACCGGCGCATCCGTGAGCGAGGTCAGCGAGAACTCCATGCCCGGGAGCACGCTGTCGATGGTGTTGGAGGCGCTGGACGCCGACACACCGTTGATGGTGACCTCCGCGTTGGCGGCGCTGGTGGACTCCGTGAAGCCGGGGATGGTCCCGGACAGCCCTGAGGCGTCGATCTCGATGCTGTTGGCCGCGCCCGTGTCGTCGCCCATGATGGCCAACCGATAGGGCGTCGAGGCATCCCCCGTGTTCATCACATACGCGACCACGCCGTCGGCCTGTTCGTTGATGGCGTCCGCCAGATCGTCCAGCGACATGGACGCGTCCACCGCGATGTGGGTGTCCGTCCCGGCGTAGGTCAGCACGAAGTCGCCGTCGCCCAGCACCCCAGGGGCGGTGTTGTCCGTGAAGCCCTGGCTGACCTCCAGCTCCGTGCTCGCCAGCGCGGTCACCTCGATGGTGTAGCTTCCGGGGATCGCGTCCTCGTCCAGCTCGACGGAGAACGCGGTCTCGTCGGACAGCGCCGTGCTGAACACCGCGAAGTCCGAGGGCTCGTCCAGCGCCTCGAGCGCGGTCTGAAGGCTGGTCAGGTTCGTCTTGAACTCGTCGACCTTCTCGATCCGGGTCTCGACCTCGGCCTGCCTGTCCTCGAGGGTCTCCATCGGGACCCGCGCGACCGCCAGGGACGCCTCGATGAGCGCCGAGGTGTCGAGCCCTGAGGCGATGCCATCTACGGCAGGCATGTGTTGGACCTCACAGAGAGACGGGGGGTCCGTCGACTCGATCAACCGATCGGATCAACGGACCCCGAGGTTTAGGCTGCCTGGCTCTAGATGAGCTGGGCGGCCGCCGAGTTGATGCCGTTGGCCTGCGCCAGGACCGACACGCCGGCCTGCTGCATGATCTGCTGCTTGCTGAGCTCGGCCGTCGCGAACGCGAAGTCGAGGTCCCGGATGCGACTCTCGGCCGACTCCAGGTTCGTCGTGTAGGTCTCGAGGTTGTTCAGCGCGGAGTCCAGTCGGTTCTCGACCGCACCCAGATCCGAGCGGTAGCCGCTGACCGTGTCGATGGCGGTGTCGATGGCGCTGATCGCCGACTGGGCCCCCGACGCCGTCGAGAGATCCAGCGAGGCCGTGTCGACGCCGAGCACGGTGCTCCGCATGTCGCCGAGGGTGATCGTGATGCGGTCGTCCGCGGTCCCGTTCACACCGACCTGGACGTCGATCTGCGTGTTCGTGCCGTCGGACAGCGCGACGCCGTTGAACTCGGTCACCGAGGAAATGCGCTCCACTTCGGCGCTCAGCTGCTCGAACTCCTCCTGGATGTAGGCGCGCTCGTCGTCGTCCAGGGTCTCCGAGCTGGACTGCACGGCCAGCTCCCGCATCCGCTTCAGGATGTCGCCCGTCTCACTGGCGGCGCCCTCGGCCGTGGCGATGACGCTGATCCCGTCGTTGGTGTTTCGCATCGCCTGCCGGGCGCTGGTGGAGATGCTGTCGAGGTTCTCGGCGACGCCCAGACCGGCGGCGTCATCCGCCGCCCTGCTGATGCGCAGGCCAGAGCTGATGCGGGCGAAGCTCCGAGTCAGCGAGCGAGTGGTGGCGTTGAGCTGCGTCCCTGCGGACAGGGCGGCGACGTTGGTGTTGACAGTGAGTGCCATGGGTTCTTGCTCCTCCGAATGGAACCCTTCTTGAGGTTCCGACCTGTGGATCGGCAACCGTGGAAAAACTCGATAGCCCCCGGGCCGCACTTTTCCTCTCCGAGGCCTTACCAACACAAAAAGAATCGGCCCCCGAGCGAACTCGGGGGCCGACAGGAGGCTGCGCCTGGAGGGGATCAGCCCTGGAGCAGCGTGAGCGCTCCCTGCGAGATGCCCTTGGCCTGCGCCAGGATGGAGACACCGGCCTGCTGCATGATCTGGTTCTTGGAGAGCTCCGCGGTCTCGTAGGCGAAGTCCGCGTCCCGAATCCGGCTCTCGGCCGCCTCCAGGTTCTCCGTGTAGATCTCGAGGTTGCTCAGGGCCGAGTCCAGCCGGTTCTCGACCGCACCGTAGTCCGAGCGGTAGCCGCTGACCGTGTCCATCGCGGCGTCCAGGGTCGTGATGGCGGCCTGGGCGCCGGCCGCGGTCGAGAGATCCAGGCTGCCGCTGTCGATGCCCAGGACCGTCGCGCGCAGGTCACCCAGGGTGATCGAGATGCGGTCGTCCGCGCTGTCGTTGATGCCGACCTGCACGTCCATGGTCGTGTTCGTCCCGTCGCCCAGGGCGACGCCGTTGAACTCGGTGACCGAGGCGATGCGATCGACCTCCGCGGACAGCTGGATGTACTCGGTCTGGATGTAGGCGCGCTCATCGTCATCGAGGGTGTCCGAGGAGGACTGCACCGCGAGCTCTCGCATGCGCTTGATGATGTTGACCACCTCGGCGGTCGCGCCCTCGGCGGTGGCGATGACGCTGATGCCATCGTTGGTGTTCCGGGCCGCCTGGCGGGCCGAGCGGCTCGCTGCGTCCAGGTTCTCGGCGACGCCCATGCCCGCGGCGTCGTCGGCGGCCTTGCTGATGCGGAGTCCGGAGCTGATGCGCCGGAAGCTGCCCGTGAGGCTGCGGTTGTTCTTGTTCAGCTGGTTGATGGCGTTCATGGACGCCGTGTTGGTGTTTACGACAAGGGCCATAGTTGATTCCTCCGGTTATCGTCTGTCGTCGTGGAGGATTCGGTAGCTTCGACCTTTCCTCTGGCACTCCCCTCGGATCCTTCCGGAGTCCGTTTAGGGGGCGATCACACGAAATCCCACAGACTCCCCTGAGTGCTGGTCCCAGCGACGCGGGCCGCGGCCTCGTAGTTGGCGCGGAGCTCGGCCAGGCGCGTATAGACCTCGACCTCGTCGATCCCCACCAGGTCGGAAAGCTCGGTGCCCAGCAGGGCCTCGACGTTCCCCGCCGCGATCTCGGCGTCCTCGACCACCGAGTAGGAATGACCTACGGACTCGCGCCAGCCCACCACCTGATTGTGGCCCGTGTCCAGGTCGGTCAGCGTGCCCTGGATCGCGTCGATGTCGTTGTCTTCGAGGGCGGTCTTGAGCGTGTCCAGCAGCGCGAACAGGTCAACGTCGCCCTGGAAGACTTCGCTCCCGGAGAAGCCGACGCTGGCCCACTGGTTCGCGGACACCTGCACGGTCGGCTCCTCCCCTTCCCCGCCGTAGGTGCCCGAGCTGTCAAAGGCCGCGGTGTCGTAGGCGCGCCCGGAGAAGACATAGCGGGAACCGTGTCGGGTGTTGGCCAAGGACACCAGCTCGCTGGCCAGCTGCTCGACCTCGGCGGCCATGCCCTCACGGTCGTCCGCGTTCCAGCTGCCGTTGGCTCCAGCCAGCGCCAGCTCCTTGGCCCGCTCCATCAGATCCGCGGCGCTCTCGAGCGCCTGCTCGGCCGTCGACAGCAGCCCGATGGCCTGCGTGGCGTTGGACTTGTAGGTGTCCTGATCCTCGATGATGCCCTGAAGCATGAGCGCGCGGCCCATCTCCGAGGGCCCGTCCGAGGGCCGGCTGATCTTCAGTCCGGTGATCGCCTGCTGTTCGGCGGTCCGGATCTGCTCGTTGAGCCGCTGGCTGTTGCGCTGCAGGACGCGCGACAGGCCGTGATGTGTGGTTCGAGCAACGCGCATGAGCACTCCGATCCGTGCCTCTTCGACATCGGACGGGCGGCCCCGGACTTCAGCTAGACAGCTGCTGCCAGCCCCGAATGACCCCCTGGAGCACCGCGGGCTCGAGCAGCTTCTCCAGCACCTGCACCTCTGGGGGGAGGTGGCGCTGCCCGGAGCTCGGCGAGCCGCTCATGATCACCACACGCGCGCACTGCTCGGGGTGTCGCTCGGCGAGCCGGTGGAAGAACTCCACGCCGTCCATGCCCGGCATGCACAGATCACAGAGGATGCCGTCGAAGCGACGATCCGCGATCAGCTCCAGCGCCTCGACCCCCGTCGCGGCCTCGACCACCTCGTGACCGCGCAGCACCCGTCGAAAGGAGCTCCGGATTAGAGGCTCGTCGTCCACGAGGAGGATGCTCAGGCTGGGCACGTTCACCGGCCTCCAGAGCCGGCACGGTATCGCCTAGGCCCGGATCACACCAGATCCATCAGCGTGGCGAGCAGCTCGTCGGTGGCCCGCAGCACCTTCGCGGCGGCCTGGTAGGCCGCCTGGAACTTGATGAGGTTCGCGGCCTCCTCGTCCAGATCCACACCTGCCAGGCTGTCCCTCATCAGATCGAGGTCGGCCAGGACAGCGGAATCGTGGCTCGCGCGAGCCTCCGAGGCGGCGACGTCCGAGCCGATCTCGGTCGTCAGGCCGATCAGGACGCCCTCGGCGGTGCGCGTGTCGCCGTCGAACACCTCGGTGGTCTCCAGCGCGATGAGCTCGGCCAGGTTGTCGCCGTCTCCGGCTACGGCCGAGGCGCTGCCGGCGAAGGCCATGAGCATGGGGTCA
>CALGIB010000928.1 GCA_937915955.1 uncultured Pseudomonadota bacterium | reverse complement strand
CCGCCGAGAGCTACGTCGCCGCCGGCCTGGGCATCGTGAACGCGGCCTTCGACGCCCTGCTGAGCGACGCCACCTCGCTGGGCGCGACCGCCCGCGCTGGCGCCGCCCGCCGAGCCGTCTTCGATCCCCTGGGGCGCCTGGTCAACATGGACCACGCGCTGGAGGAGATCCTCTTTCCCGCCGGTCGCCCCGAGCAGATCCGGCTCAGCGCCGTCTGGCAGACGCTGGGCGGGAGCCGCGGCCAGGTCCTGGCCGTGATGAACGGGGAGCAGCAGGAGCGCATGCCGCACGAGAGCGGCGCGCTGCTGATCCTGACCGCTGCGCATCGGCACGGCCGACTGCAGGGCTTCGTGGTCGAGTTGATCCGCGCGCCCGGGGCCGAGCCGGCCGCCGGGGTGCTGGGGCCTCGCCTCGCGGTGGACAACGGAAGGCACGTGAAAGGCGCCTGAACCCTGGCCTTGACGTAGATTCCAGCGGCCCCGCTCCCCGTACTCGAAAGGTCGATGTTCGAGCTCCCGCTCCTGCCCGCCGCCTACATCGACAACAGCCTCCTGACGGCGGTGTTGTTGGGCGTGCTGGTGTTGTGGTGGCTCACGGAGCGCTTCGGTTGGCCGGCCACGGGGCTGGTGGTGCCCGGCTACATCGCGGCCGTCCTGGTCGTGCGGCCCGAGGCGGCCCTGGTCATCGGCGTCGAGGCGGTGCTCACCTACGGCGTCGCGCACGCGCTGGGTCGGCTCACCCACGCGCTGCCCTTCGCGGACCGGGTCTTCGGCCGAGACCGCTTCTTCCTGATCATCCTGGCCAGCGTGGTGGTCCGGATGGTGGTCGAGGGCGCGGTGGTGCGCGACTGGCTGACCGCGCTGGGCTTCGAGCTCGGCCCCGCCTGGCACTCCCTGGGCCTGGTGCTGGTGCCGCTGGCCGCCAACACCTTCTGGAAGCCGGGTCTGCTCCGCGGCCTGCCGTCCACCCTGCTGCCGATCTTGATCGTCTACGCGGCCCTGGTGCTGGTCGTGATCCCCTATACGAACTTCAACCTCAGCGAGTTCGAGCTCACCTACGAGGACCTCACCTGGTCCTTCGTCGACGCGCCGCGCGAGTACATCCTGGTCCTGCTGGGCGCCTTCTTCGCGTCCTACACCACCCACCGCTTCGGCTGGGACTTCGGCGGCGTCATCGTCTGCGGGTTGCTCGCGATCTCCTGGATGGAGCCCCTGAAGCTGGGCGCCACGCTGGCCGAGATCCTCACGATCGTGCTGCTGATGCGCTCCTTGCTGGCCCGCTGGCCGCTGCGCACGGCCAACGTCAGCGGGCTCCGACCCATCGTGCTGGCCTTCGTGCTCAGCTGGACGCTGAAGTTCCTGCTCAGCTGGCTGTTCCAGGAGGCCTGGCCGGGCTTCCGCGTCGGCGAGCTCTTCGGCTTCGGCTACCTGCTCCCGGCCATCGTCGGCGTGCGCTGCTACCGCCTCGGCTCGGTCAGCCGCGTGCTCCTGCCGGCGCTGGGCATCAGCCTGGTCACCGCTTTGGTGGGGCTGGGGGTCGGGCAGGCCCTGGTCTCGCTGCGGACCGGCGTGTTGACAGCCTCCGAGGTCGAGACCGCCTCGATCAGCCGGACCTCGGCCCGACGTCGGGTGGTGCAGACCGTGGGCGTGCTCGCCGATCAGGGTGAGCAGCCGCTCGAGAGCGAGCTCCAGACGGCGCTCGTGGCCGCCAGGGCGGGCGTGGCCTGGCGAGGCCGACGGGTGCAGGTCGACGTGTCCGAGGACGGCGCGGTGGTGCACGCGGGCGACACGGGCCTGCTGGGCAGCATCTGGGTCCGAGAGGCGGGCCGGGGCGAGCTGGAGATCCAGGTCCCCGACGCCATGAGCGTGCCTGGGCTGGCCGAGGCGGGGGTGACCCTGGCCGAGGCGCTGGACGCCGACATCCTGTTGCTGTCCCCGAGCAAGGAGCTGCGCCGCCGCACCCACGAGAGCGGTCGCAAGGTGCTGATCCTGCGCCAGGGCGAGGCCAGCCGCCTGGACGCCGACGGCCGGCTGCCCGACGAGATCGAGCTCGGCCCGCTCAGCCAGCTCCTGCCCGATCTGCCCACCGGCTTCGTCTACACGGGCCTGGGGGACGCGGTGCTCACGCTCAGCGACCTGGCCGTGCTCGAGCTGGCGCTGGACTCCTTCGATCAGCCCGTAGGCTCCGAGCACAGCGCGCTCTGGGACAGCGACGGCTACCCCCGCGCCACCGACGCCGAGCCCCGCGGCGCGGTCCGCCCGCTGGACCTGGCCTTGCTCGATCGGGGGGTGCTCAAGCCCATGCTGCTGGCGCGCGAGGGGGACCACCGCTGGCTGCGCGTCGCCCAGGACCACGCGCTGTCGATGGGCCTGGTCTTGTCCGAGGACGACGAGGTCATCAGCCTGGGCCCGCTGGACGAGCGGGATCCGCCTCGCTTCACGCTCGAGCTGCGCAAGGGCGGGCAGCCCTTCGCCATCGAGGTCCGGGCGGCCGGGCGCCACCACCTGGCCGTCGAGGTGGGGCAGAGCTGGGCTCGCCAGCTGGACGCCGCGGTGCTGCTGGTCCACGACGCGCGGGCCGATCTGGACGCCGAGGCGATCCGCCGCGCGGGCGGCTCGGCCCCGGAGCTGGCCATCCTGCGCGACATGGCCCTGGGCATCCAGGACCTCGTCGTGCTCTCGCTGGCCGCCAGCCGCGAGGACGAGGTCCCCCAGGCCGACGCCGTCATCTCGATCGGCCGCCCCATCACCGCCGGGGACTTCGTGCCCGAG
>CALGIB010000927.1 GCA_937915955.1 uncultured Pseudomonadota bacterium | reverse complement strand
CATGGGCCGTCGGATCACCGTGCCCGCAGAGTTCAACGCCCTCGACGAGGCCGTACACGACTCCGGGGCCCCCGAGAGTTCCTGGCTTGGGCGGGAGGTCTCGCAGCGGGACCGCTGGCTGGACTCGGAGCTCAAGCGCTCGTGGGGCACGGCGTTTCCGCTCGGGCAGCCAGTGGGCGCGCACCGCGGCTGGGCTGAGCCGCAGCTCATCCACCCGGGGCGCCTGGGGCCGTGGTCGCACCGTGGCACACCTGGCTGCTCCAAGCTCGGTGGGGAGTGGTACGTTCGGGCCAACATCACGAACCTGGCCGAAGTGATCGTGATGCCCTACGTCTCTCAGCCGGCGCTCCTGCCCGTGCGCAGGCCCACGGACCGGGAGCTGCTTGGCGAGTTCACCATGACGGGCTCAGGGGCCGCGGCAAACTACGGCCCGATCGCCACCCCGCTCGTGGAGGGTCCGCAGCGCCTCGGGCTGGTGGTGTGGCCCCCCGCTGCAGCCTACGTCACGAGCGGAAACGTGGAGCGCCTCCACCTGTCCACCCTGCAGAGCACGGCCGCCAGCTTCGGCGCCCTGGTGCGGCCCTACCCCAGGGTGCGCGTGGTGGACGCCGCCGCCCGGGTCGTGGTGGACTGGATCCAGATCACGGGGGTCTCTAGCACGGTCCTGGCTGCTGACACGCTGACCCTGGCGCAGGACGCCACCCGACTGCCTGAGACCTACGACGCCAGCGACGCCCTCGTGTGGCAGTGCTCTGCCGCCGTCTCTGCCGTGTCTCTCGGGCACCTGATCTGCGTCTACGGCCGCGAGGTGCCGGCATGATCCCTTGGGCGATGACCAGCGATGAAGAGTCGTTCAGCCTGAGCCGCTTCCGCTCCGTGCAGTGGTGGAGGTGGGCCCGCAACGGGATGCACTACGCCTGCGAGAGGGGCCGCCAGATCGTGAGCTGCACCGGGATCGCCCTGGACCTCGGGGTGGGCGGTGGCGTCGCGGCGGAGAAGACCCTGGAGATCCCGGTCTACGCCACCCCACACGAGACCTACTATCTCTGCCAGGTCGAGTACGCGATCACCCTCCCGGCCGGAAACGCAGGCGTGACGGTGCTGCACTGGCTCTCCAGCGAGGACCGTGTGGGCGGTGGCCACCTGCTCGAGGACGCTGGGCCCACCCGGACCCTGGCCCGCCGCAGCGCCGTGGCCGATGACCTCGTGCCTCCGCTGGCCTACCAGGGGATCGAGGAGTCGGCCCGATGCCTGAGTGGCTGGCACCTCCACACCACAGACGCCGACCTGGACTCGGACCGCATCATCCGCCTGCACCTGGACGCCAGCCTGCAGCCGATCTACCTCATCGGGGCGTGCGTCGTGGGCTTCAGCGAGGAGGCCGACCTGTGGCCGTGATCGTACCAGCCCGAGGCACCTACCCCGGGGTGCAGCCTGTCGGCCGTACCGAGCCCGAGCAGGACGTGCTCCAGGAGGATGTGGAGGGCGTCGTCCAGGCGCAGACCTACGGCTGGGCGTACCAGGGGCGGGGGCACGTCGGGCAGCTCACGCCAGATCAGGCGTACACGGACCAGGCAGCATACACCACACCGATCGAGCAGCTCGTGGTGCCCCGCCATGCGTGTACCGGGCTGGTGGTGGCCGTCCAGGTGAACTCGGATGCGGGCTGCGACGTGAAGGTCACAGCAGCTCCGACGGTGGGCGCTCCGGTCGTGGCGACCTCGCTGGGCATCGCAGCCGGAGTGCAGGAGGTGGCCATCACCTGCGCGGCCGTCAACGGTGAGGATCAGGTGGTGCTGGTGTCTATCGGGATCCAGCGCGCCGGCGGTGGCACCTGGGCTTCGATCGAGTCCTTCAGCATCGTGGACGCAGACCTGTAGGGGGGGGCGCCGTGCGGATCGATGTTCTGTCGAGGGAGTGGAGCGATGGGAGCCCGGCTCACGCTCTGAGGGAGCAGCTCCTGGCAGCCGGGCACGAGGTGCTGGCCAGCCGTCCGGCCATCCGTCCGGCCTGGGACGCTGACCTCCTGCTCGTGCTCTCCCCTCGGGTGTGGCGTGTGCTGCTCGGCCGGGCCCGCAAGCTCGGAGCGCTGGGGAGGCTCTCCTTCCTCGACACCGGGGGGCCGCTCCCGTCCGGCCATGGTGGCCGGCTCATCTCTGCCCGGGGTGCACCATCGTCCGGGTGGAGCGACGTGCAGCCGCTGTCCGCTCTCCCCTCGCCTTCGCCCTCGCCTTCGCCCTCGCCTTCGCCTGAGCCGGACCCTGAGCCCGCCCCGGCGCCTCCCGTGCGGTCCCCGTGCTCAGGTGGCCCCCGTGTCCTGCTCCTGACCTCCCCCGCAGTCTTCGTCGAGGGTCGCCGGGCCGTGGTGGAGCTCCAGCGCCGCAGCCGCCGGCTCGACTTCATCGCCCGCATCCGGGACGACGACGAGGGCGCCGAAGACGCGCTCACCGCAGCCCTGGCAAGCAAGCCCGACCTGTGCCTCTGCTGGAATTCTCGCCTGGCAGTGGCACACCTGGAGCGGATCCGAGCGGTCTGTCCCGTGGCCGTGGTGGCCGCGAGCTGGGCCGCCTTCGTCCAGAGGCTCTACCCGGTCGGTGTGCGGGAGCTCGTGGACCACTGGGTCGCCGTCTGCGACGGCTCAGCGCGTGAGATCCTGGCCGGAGGGATCCCGGCCGAGCGTGTGTCCGTCGTCACGAACGGCACCGACCTCCAGACGCAGCGCCCCGGGCTGGGCACGGAGCGAGACGAGGCCAGGGACAGGCTCGGACTGCCGCGGGAGGCCCCCGTGTTCGCGTTCCTGGGCCGGGCCGGGAGCGCGAAGAACCTGGGCGCGCTGATCAAGGCTTTCGCCGAGGTGCGCCAGGGGCTGCCGGACGCTCGTCTGCTACTCGCCGGGGTGGCCATGGCCGAGGGCGACCTGTCCGCCTTCGGGCGCCACACGCAGAGCGCGCTGGGGTCTCTGAAGAATGCCCTGAAGGCCCGCGGCGTGGACGATGCGACGACGATGACCGGGCCGCTGGAGGACGGGCGCAGCGCCCTGCTGGCTGCGGACGTGTTCTGCATGACCTCCCGCACCGAGGGGCTCCCCCTGGCGCTCCTGGAGGCGCTCGCCTGCGGTGTGCCGGCCGTGGTCTCTGACGTGGGCGGGATGGCCGACGTGGTAGCGCCAGAGGCCGGGCTCGTGATCCGAGGCACGCCGACCGACAAAGGGTGGCCCTCCCTGTTCGCTGCCGGGATGCTCGACGTGTACGCCCGGCGCCACACGCTCGACCCCCGGGGAGTGGCCGGGCGCTACTCGATCGGCAGCACGGTGGCAGGCTATGAGGGTCTGCTCTCTCGGCTGTCAGGTGTGCCACTGCCTACCGACACTCCGCCGCCGGCTGTCCCGGTGTGGTCGAGCTGCGGAGGGCTCGGCTGGGGCGCATGGGACCGGCACATGGGGCAGGTGATCCCGATCCGGTCCGTGGACTCGAGGGAGGCGAAGGCCCTGGCGGCTGGAGGCTGGCGACTCCTCACCCACGGGTGGCGCAAAGAGGCCGCAGCCCTGGCACGCCAGCACCCCGAGGCTCTGGCCGCAGCCTGGCACTCGGGATGGACCGGGACCGAGCTCATGGGCGAGGGTGGCCCCCTGGTGAGCCTGCTGCAGGACGCCGAGGCGGGCCTGGTGCGGCTGCTCTGGAACGACGAGCGCGACGTCCTGCCTCCCCACGCCGCCGGCTGGATCTGGCCCTGCTGGTCCCCGGACGCCTGCCGCAGGCCCCCGACGCCGAAGATCCCGGGAGCAGTGGCCATCGGGCCGCACGCGTCCACCTACGCGGCGCACTGCAAGGGCATACTCCCCGGGGTTGTGGCTGCTGTCGCCGCCGGCGCCGTCGAGGTCCACCTGTGCGCCGACACCCTGGAGCGCTCCCAGTGCACCCGCACGAACCACGGGGCCCAGTCTCGTGGCGCAGCGGTGCGGGCCCTGCCAGGCGGGCGCATCGTCGAGCACCCCCGAGTCTCCCCCGAGGCGTTTGGCGAGCTGCTCGGGTCCATGCAGGTCGTGGTGCACGCCTCCCTGACGGATACCTGGGGCTTCGTCGCGCAGGAGGCCGTCTATGCTGGCACCCCCTGCATCCTATCCGAGGCCATCCCGTGGGCTCGCCACCTCAGCGCGTGGGCCCGGGAGCGCTGCGTGTGCGGCGCGGCCAACGACACGCTGCGCATGGCCTCGCTGATCCGGGGCGTGCTGGAGGATGATGCCGTGCGGGACCGGCTCCTGAGCGAGCAGCGGGCGATCCTCGACTGTCTCGGGCCACTACACACCGAGCGGACCAGGGACAGCCTTCGGTCGCTCGGATTCGAGGTATGACATGGCGAGAATGAACTTCGGGCAGACGTACGCAAGCTCGTGGAACGCCTACATCAGGGCGTGGAGGAAGGACGGCCGAAAGCAGCCGCCAGGCAAGGGCGTGTGGCCGGGGGACCAGTGGGGGACGCCAGCCTCGTGGCAAGCCACCCTCCGGGAGCTCGTGCTCGACCGCCTGCCGGAGGCCAGCCGCATCGTGGAGATCGGCCCTGGCTCGGGCAAGTACACCAAGCTCATGCTGGACGCCTACCCGGGCGCCGAGGTGTGGGCCTCGGACGTGAGCGCAGACTACCTGGAGATCCTCCGGGAGCGGCTCGCCGCCGAGGTGGAGGCCGGGCGCGTGCTCACCCACCTGATCGGAAAGGATCACGACCAGCAGCGCCGGGCCCTCGAGTCCCACGGGTGGCTGGGCGCGGTAGACTGCGTGTGCAGCTTCGACGCGCTCTGCCATGTAGACCTGGGCTACCTGGCTGGCTACCTGCGGCTGGCCTCGCAGGTGCTGCGCCCCGGGGGGATCCTCTCCACCATGGTGGCCGACGCGACGAGCGACGCCGGACACGCCAAGCTCATGACCGACATCCGGCGGATCTGGCCCTACGGCGGCAAGATGTGCCAGTGCTTCCAGTGGGTGTCGCCGGACATCATGACTGGCCTGCTCGGCCGGCTGGGCTTCGTCGTTGAGCTGCTGCGCTCCGAGGGTGCCTACCTGTACGTGGTGGCCAGGAAACAATAGGATCGCTACTCTGAGAGGAGCGAGGAGGACGACATGCGACGAGCCCTGATCCTGGCCCTGGCCCTGCTGCTGCTGCCGAGCATCGCTCAGGCGCTCCCGTGGGGCTATCCGCCGTCCCAGGGGGTGACCCTCTCGGACCCGACGGCCACCTCGGCCAGCCCCAAGACCTTCCGGGGGGCTGACCAGGACTCGGACGCGGCGGATGAGTGGTACTCCCTCGGGGTGGCGATCATGATGCCCGGGGCGACGCCCACGCAGGTGTCCGCCCTGGCCCCCTTCCCGGTCTACATGCCAGCGGCCTTCCCCGGGCCGGTCAACCTGGCTCAGGTGGGTGGCGCGGCCTATGACCTCGGCTTCGCCCCCATGCTCGAGTCCATGCCGGTCACCATTGCCACCGACGACACGGTAATGGCTGCGATCAACGCTCTGCTCCTCGGGATCGATGCGATACTCTTCACGATCGACACGTCTACGACCAGCATGGACGGCCACATCCCTCAGCTCACGCTGGCATCCCAGGCCCCGGCAGCCAGC
>CALGIB010000926.1 GCA_937915955.1 uncultured Pseudomonadota bacterium | reverse complement strand
AGGAGCAGTTCGACACCCCCGTGGTCGTCATGCACCTGCAGGGCAGCGGCGGCGACGCCAGCCCGGCCGGCACGGGCGAGGGCTTCGCGCGCACCGAGTCCATCGGCATGTTCGCCGAGGACGCGCTCATGAACGCCTGGAGCGAGACCCCGATGACCTCCGAGGCGATGGACCTCGAGGTGGCCAGCCGGCACATCCCCAGCCACCGGGACGACATCCGCGTCACCCGCGACGGCACCGTGGACTGGCGCTACCTGCCCTACAGCGAGGACACCGTCCCCGACGACGTCATCTTCGAGGACGACGGCAGCATCTCCTCGCCGGTGGACGAGTTCATCTTCCAGTACGGCGCGGCCTTCTGCGGCAGCGACGACCCGCTGATCAAGGTCGAGTCGCAGTCCGAGGTCTACCCCTACATCTCCTGCATGGACCTGGAGCTCATGAGCGGGCTCATCGCCGGCACCTTCGAGATGGACGTCAACCAGTTCCCGCTGCCGATGCCCGAGTCCATGGAGGCCGGCACCGCCGCCTTCTCGCTGGGCCCCATCCCCGTTCGCGACGCCGACGGCGTGGTCACCGACCGCGAGCTCCTGGTCGGCGCCTTCCCCGCCGAGCCCGCCAGCATGTTCTCCGAGCAGTGGCGTCGCCGGGCCGAGGCCGAGCTGGGGGCCGAGATGCCGATGATCATCGGCTACGCCATGGACCACGAGGGCTACTTCCTGATCCCCGAGGACTGGCTGGCCGGCGGCTACGAGCCGAACATCAACATCTGGGGCCCGCTGCAGGCCGAGCACGTCATGGAGGGTGTGCTGACCATGGCCCGGGACGTCGTGCTCACGCCCCAGCGCGAGGAGGCCGACCCCGTCGGCTGGTGGACGCCCACCGTCTACGAGGACAAGCCCCTGCCCGAGGGCCTGCTGCCCGACCGCACCCCCGAGGCCGGGCGGCTCCTCGACGAGGTGCACGAGGACTTCTGGGTCCCCGACGGCTTCGAGGTCGAGCTCGAGGTGCCCGAGACCTGCCCGCGGGTCGGCTGCATCGTGCAGATCGCCTTCGAGGGCGGCGACCCCGCCGTGGACACCCCCAACGTGCGCCTGCAGCGGCTCGAGGACGGCGGCGAGTGGGTGGACGTGCTCACCCACGCCGGGCGCAAGGTGGACGAGGCCGGCCACGACATCCTGCTGGGCCACACGCCCGATCCGCTCTACCCCGCCGACGCCGAGCAGCGTCACTACTGGTGGGCCGCCTGGCAGGCCGTGCCGCACCACCTCGATCGCACCGGCCTGGAGCTGGGCATCTACCGGCTGGCCGTGACCGGGCACAGCTGGGACGGCGGGGACACCCACTACCCCTGGTCCAGCTCCACCTACGAGGTCTTCGGCGACAGCTTCGAGGTCGTGCCCGCCGACATCCAGCTCTTCGCGCGGGACTCGGGCCTGCAGGCCTGGATCGACGCGCCTGACAACTCCTGGCGCATGATCGACCTCGAGGGCACGAGCAACGGCGTCAACCCCATCATCGGTCCCGTCACGCTCGAGTGGGACAACGGGACGGTCGAGACGGTGGATCCCAGCACCTCGGCCAGCACCTCGTGGCTCACCGACAGCATCCCCGAGGACGCCACCAGCGTCACGGTCACGGACGCCTACGGCAACTCCGGTACGCTGCCGCTCTGACTCGGACGCCTCCTTGAAGAAGTTCCTCGCGATCGCCGGCAACATCGGAGCCGGCAAGACCTCGCTGACCCAGTTCCTCTGCGCGAGGTACGACTTCGAGCCGGTCTACGAGCCCTACGCGACGAACCCCTACCTGGACGACTTCTACGAGGACATGAAGGGCTACGCCTTCCGCAGCCAGCTCTACTTCCTGACCCACAAGTTCCGCCTGCACCTGGACCTGTCCAACAGCGACGGGACCATGGTCATGGACCGCACGATCTACGAGGACGCCGAGATCTTCGCGACCAACCTGGCGCGCGGTCGGTACATGTCCAAGCGGGACCACCAGACCTACATGGAGCTGTACAAGGTCATGCAGCAGGCCCTGCAGCCTCCCGACCTGCTGATCTACCTGCGCTGCGACACCCGCAACGTGCGGCGCCGCATCAAGCAGCGCGGCCGGCCCTCCGAGCAGGCCATCCCGGCCGCCTACCTGCGTCGGCTCAACCAGCTCTACGAGGACTGGATCGCCAGCTACAAGCTGTCTCCCGTGCTGGTCTGGGAGAGCGGGCGCCAGGACTACCTCACCAACCTCGTCGACCAGGTGGAGTTCCGCCAGGCCGTGGAGAAGTTCCTCTGATGTTGTTCCTCCTGCTGTCCTGTGGCCCGAAGAAGCTCCCGGGCGTGTCCGCCGACGACTACTTCCCGCTGGTCGAGGGCGCGCGCTACCACTACGTCGCCACCTTCAACGGCACACCGTTCGAGGAGACCCGCGTCACCAGCCGCCTCGAGCTGGGCGACGGCAGCGAAGCCTGGGCCTTCCTCGAGGAAGACCAGATCGGGGATCCCACGGCCAGCACCTTCACGGGCCACTTCGGGCTGGGGCTGTACCGGAGCACGGGCGGCGCGGTCGAGACCATCCCGGCCTACTGGCTCTCCCAGGCCCCGGAGCTCGACGCCGGGAGCTGGCAGCCGATGCTGGATCTGCCGCTGCAGCCCGGCGCCTCGATCACCCTGGAGACGGACTCGCCGGATCGCGCCGGGGCCATCACGGTGATCGGCTTCGAGACCGTCTCCGTGCCCGCGGGCACCTGGAGCGGCTGAGCCCACATCGACCTGGGTCAGGGGGACAGCGCGGCCTGGCTGTGTCCGGGCGTGGGGCTGGTGAAGTGGGTCCTGGTCACGGGGCGGGTCGAGGAGCTGGCGTCCGTCGAGCTCTGAGCTCCGAGCCCGATCCGGGCGCTCCGGATAACCTCTCGGGATGAAGCTCAAGCACCTCCTCGTGACCAGCCTCATTGCGCTGCTCGTGAGCCCCGTCGCGCTGGCGACCCCCGTCGACAAGAAGGTCAAGAAGAACCTGGACAAGCTGGGTCTGATCTACGAGGTCGACGCCGACAACGACTTCAAGATGATCATGGCGATCAACGAGGACGGCTCACGCAGCCAGCTCGTCTTCGTCAGCTCCAAGGTCTACAGCCTGGGCGGCGTGGACGTGCGCGAGGTCTTCTCGCCCGCCGCGCGCGTGCCCCCCGGCGGCCTGGACGCGGCCACGGCCCACGAGATGCTGGTGCGCAACCGCAACACCATCGTCGGCTCCTGGGCCATCTGGGAGGAGAACGAGGCCCAGATGCTGGTCTTCTCGGCGAAGATCCCGGCTGACATGAAGCGCAGCGAGCTCCGCGACGTGATCGACGCGGTGGCCTTCACGGCCGACCCGGTCGAGGAGCTGCTGACGGGCGCCGACGAGTTCTGACCCGCCCTCAGTAGTGCCGCGACAGCGCGGCGGTCAGCAGCACCACCAGGACGATCAGGGCCAGCCCCGTCTTGATGGCGTTGCCGATGATGGTCGCCAGGGTCGCCCACAGCGCGGGCTTCATGGCCTCCTTCGCGTCCGGCGGGTCCGGGGCGGAGAGCTCGCCGATCAGGGCGCCGACGAAGGTGCCGAGCAGGGCACCGATCAAGCTTCCCAGGACCGGGATCGGGATCAGGAAGGTGAGGAAGAGCGCGCCCAGGATGCCGCCGGCCACCGAGCCGATGGCGCCCCGCTTGCTGCCCCCGCCCTTCTTCACGCCCAGGGCGCTGGCCCCCAGCTCGACCAGCTCACCCAGCCCGGCGAGCAAGGTCGCGAAGGCCAGCCAGCCCCAGCCGAAGGTGGTGGTGCCCCCCTCGACCCAGAGCGGATCGGCCAGCTCGATGCCCAGGGCCAGGGCGAGCAGGATCCAGACCCCCGGCAGGCCGAAGGCCACGGTCAGCACGCAGGCCAGGCCGAGCACGGCGAAGCCGATCAGGACGCCGACGCTCACAGCAGGTCCTGCAGGGCGCCGAGGTCGCCCCCCGGGGGCAGCTCGCGCGAGTTCACGGTGTCCACGAACAGGACCGTACGCCCCTCGGCCACGGCCGACAAGGCCGCCGCCAGGGCCTTGGATGTGTAGGTGGGCTCCAGCTTCAGCCCCACAGAGGCGGCCTGCTCCTGGGCCTCGAGGCCCTGGGGCGTGGGGGCGCCGTAGCCCGGGCCGAACTGCTCGTGGTGGACGACCAGGCGCTCGGGCTGGACCTCGGGCAGCTCCCGGGCGCCCGAGGCCTGCAGCAGGAGGCGGGTGCGGCGGGCCAGCGACAGCGCGGCCGAGCGGTTGCAGACCAGCCGATCCACCACGCGCACGGCGCGCACCTGCGTCTTCAGCGCGGTGAGCGAGAGCCCCAGCAGCAGGCCCGCGACCGTGCCGCAGCTGCCCATGGGCACGAAGATCTGCTCGGGCTCGGGCAGCTCGCCCGCGCGCACCTGCTCGGCCAGCTCCAGCGCGCCCTCGACCCAGCCCAGGGTGCCCAGCGGGTTGCTGCCCCCGGCGTAGACCCACATGGGCTCGTAGCCGGTCTGCTCCCGCACGCGTCGAGCCAGCACGAAGCGGGACCAGAGGGCCGCGATCACGACGTTGTCGGCGGTCTCGATCGAGGCAGCGTGCGCGGCCAGGACCCCGGCGTTCCGCAGGACGTGCGGCGTCACCGGCTGGGGGATGACCAGCGCGTGGGTGTCCACCCCGAAGCGGCGACCGTGCAGGCAGCACGCCAGCAGGTGGTTGCTGCCCACGGCCCCCACGCTCAGCAGCTGACCGCCGTGGTCCGCGCGGGCTCGCGGCAGGAGGTATTGCAGCTTGCGGACCTTGTTTCCGCCGTAGACCGGGCTGGCTTCGTCCTCGCGCTTGACCCAGAGGCCCAGGGGCTCGCACCACTCGACGCGCGTCGGCCAGTCGCCCAGCTCGTCGCGCTCCAGGTCCAGGCCGGTCAGGCGCTCGCGCAGATCCATGCCCCGCCCTAACGCCCCCGGGCTGCACCCACCGGCTCCGACGCATCGCCCACAAGTCTCCCAGTCGATGCGGCCCGACCCCACGAAACGGTCTACTTGGGCCTCGTGCAGCCCTCCCGCCAGCTCACCGCCTCCGTCGCCGCCGTCTGGCTGGCCACGGCCCTGCTCGTGCTGGTGCCCGGCTACCGACTCGAGGGCCAGGCCTGGCTGGGCCGCTTGGACATGGACCCGCTCTGGATGTGGGCGACCTGCGCGGGCGAGCTGGTGCTCGGCGTGGCGGTCCTCTTGATGAAGCCCCGCGCCTGGCTGCTCGGCCTCCAGACCCTGATGGTCCTGGGCTTCACGGTCATCCTGGCGCTGCTCGAGCCCATGCTGCTGGCCCACCCCCTCGGCGTGCTCAGCAAGAACCTGCCCCTGCTCGCCGTCCTGTGGACGGCCTGGCTGATCGAGCGTGACCAGGGCCTCAGCCCTCGGGCCCGCTGGCTGCTGCGGATCGGCATGGCCACGGTCTGGCTCACCGAGGGCCTGTTCCCCAAGCTGCTCTTCCAGCAGGCCTGGGAGCTGGAGCTGGCCTCGACCCTGGGCATCCCCTTCCCCGAGCAGTTCGTGGGCGCCCTTGGGCTGCTCCAGGTGAGCTCGGCGGTGCTCGCGCTGAGCCTGCGGGGCCGGGCCCTGCGCGGGGTCCTGCTGCTGCAGCTCCTCGCCCTGCTCCTGCTCCCGCTCATGGTCTGCGCGTTGGAGCCCCAGTGGCTCTGGCACCCCTTCGGGCCCATCACCAAGAATGTGCCCCTCCTCGTCGGAACGTGGATCCTGTGGCGTACCTCCTCCTGAAGTGGCTGCACATCCTGGCGGCCATCGTCTTCCTGGGCATGGGCGCCGGCACGGCTTGGTTCAAGCTGTGGGCCGACCGCTCGGGCAGCCTGCCTGTCATTGTCTGGGCGCAGCGCCTGGTCGTGAAGACCGACTGGATCTTCACCCTGCCCTCGGGCCTGGTGCTGATGACCACCGGCTACGTCCTGGCCTGGATGGCGGGCTGGTCGCTGTACAGCGGCTGGGTGCTCTACGGCCAGGCGCTGTTCACCCTGGCGGGCCTGACCTGGATCCCGGCCGCGCGCCTGCAGCTGCGCATGCGCCAGGCGGCCGAGGCTGCGCTGGAGACCGGCGTCCTGGATCCGGGCTTCCACCGGGATCACCGGACCTGGCTGGCCCTGGGGGTGCCGAGCTTCCTGGCGGCCGTGACCGCCACGCTGATCATGGTGTTGAAGCCCGTGTAGGCTCTGGCTCCCGACGGGAGGCGGAATGACGACCCTGGACCAGGCCTTCGCCGAGCTGAGCGAGAGCCGACTGACCCCCGCGCTGCTGCAAGGCCTGGACTTCGTGGTCCCCGGCCAGTGGAGGGACTTCACGACGCTCGAAGAGCTGGTCACCGACGTGGTCGGCGAGCCCGACCCGGCGGTCGCGGCCAAGGCCCGCGAGATCTTCCTGGACCCCGAGCGGCCCTACCAGCGAGCGCTGCGGGTCTACAGCCTGGTCGACAGGACCGACCAGATCGCCGCGGGCGCGGTGCTGGCCAACAAGGCGGGCAGCCACTTCGCGTTCCTGAGCTTCCTGAAGCGGTTCACCCCCGAGCCCGACACGGTGCAGGCCATCGACGCGGCCGTGAAGCTGGTCGCCGAGATCGTGGCCTTCGGCCTGCTCGAGGGCCGCCCCGAGCTGACGCGAGAGGGCCTGACCGAGCTGGGCCAGGACCTGGCCGAGTACGTCAGCCAGGACCGCGTCCGCATCGCCGCCTGGGTGGTCGTCGACGGCGTGCTCCCGCTGGGCCCCGACTTCGTGCGGGTCATCCACGACAAGATCTCGGCCATGGGCAGCGGGGGGCTGGGCGAGAGCAGCCTGTTCACCAAGCTGAGCTCGATGATCCCGGGCGAGACCGAGGCCGACAAGCACGGCTTCCTGCTCCAGGCGCTGAGCGCGGCCCAGAGCTGGGCCGAGGGCATGGTCTCCGAGCACGGGCTGACCAGCGAGCTGGTCTCCGGCAAGCTGATGAGCCTGGTCGAGGGCGTGGACGCCGGCTCGGACTACCTGGCGGCGGCCATCGACTCGACGACCTCGATCTACAAGCACACGGGCACCCTGACGGTAGCCAGGGCCTGCATCGAGGACGCCCTGGACGAGGTGGACGAGCCCGAGGAGGAGCTGCCCGAGCTGCCCCCCGAGGCGCCCGAGTGGCACCGGCGCCATCGGCCTGCGCGGCGAGCGGGCCCCCGAGGTCCGGCCCTTCCGCCCGAGGAGAGG
>CALGIB010000925.1 GCA_937915955.1 uncultured Pseudomonadota bacterium | reverse complement strand
AATTCTGGGTTCTCGGGGGCGCACGACCTTGAGGTAGGGTGGGCTTGGCGCCGGAGGTGAGCTGCATGACCCTGCTGCTGGCGATGTCCTTGGGCTGTACGCCCGACAACCAGATCAGTCGGAACACCTACACGGACGTGTTCCTGCAAGAGCCGGCCTCGGAGGTGGACATCCTCTGGGTCATCGACAACAGCAACTCGATGGCCGAGGAGCAGGAGCGCGTCGCCCAGGGCTTCGAGTCCTTCATCGAGAACGTCGAGAACACCAACATCGACTTCCACCTCGGCGTCGTGACCACGGACATGGATCTGGACAACCCGCAGCGAGGCGTGCTCGTCGGCGACACCCCGGTGCTGACCGCCGACGACAACTACGTCGAGCAGTTCAAGCGCATGGTGCGCGTGGGGACCGACGGCTCGGACAAGGAGAAGGGCCTGTCCGCCGCGCTCGAGGCGCTGACCGAGCCGATGGTCAGCGGCCCCAACAGCGGCTTCCTCCGCGCCGACGCCATCCTGTCCATCGTGTACGTCAGCGACGAGAACGACTGCTCGGACAACGGCGCGCTCGGCGAGGCCGACAGCTCCGCCTGCTACGACCAGCAGCAGAAGCTCATCCCCGTGCTGGACTTCATCACGGGCTTCCGAGGCGTGAAGGGCGCGGGCGGGCCGCGGGTGCTGGCCAGCGCCATCGTCGGTCCGAACGTCAACCAGGGCTGTCAGGACAGCTGGCCGGGGCATCGCTACACCGCGCTCGCCGAGGGCCTCGGCGGGCAGGTCGGCAACATCTGCGACAGCGACTACGACGAGCTGATGTACGACCTGGGCCTGGCGGTCAGCGGCTCGCTGGACACCTTCCAGCTGACCTACGCCGCCATCCCGGACAGCATCGTGCTGTGGATCGACGACCAGGACGTCACGCAGTCGAGCTCCTGGTCCTACGACGAGGAGTACTGGTTCATCCGCTTCGACGACGGCAGCGTCCCCGAGCGCGGGACCACGCTGTCGATCGAGTACGAGATCGCGGGCGGCTGAGGCGCCCTCAGCGGGTCAGCGCTTCCACCGCGGGCTGCAGGTAGCTGGCGATCTCCGCCAGCCCCTCCAGGCTGTGCACGTCGTTGTCCAGCTCGGGGATGTGCCAGGTCTGCACGCCCTCACCCGCCAGCTCGCGCAGGCTGTCCTGCTCGGAGGTGGCCAGCCGAGCCTGCAGCTCGGGGGCTCGGGCGACGCCCTCGCAGATCTCGGTCCACTCTCGCTCGTCGAAGCCTGGGGGGGGCGCGGGGAAGAGCTCGGGGCCGGGCGCGGCCTCGCTCTCGGGGGCCGGCACGACGCGGTTGACCAGGAAGCCTCCCAGGGGCATCCCCTGCTGCTCGAGCAGGCGGCGGAACTCCCGCGCCTCGGCCCGGGCCGCCGGCGCCGGGGTGGTCACCAGGAGGAAGCGCGTGTCCTCGCTGGCCAGCAGGGCCTCGACGGCCTTGCCGCGCTCACGGAGGGTGTCCCACAGCCCCTTCATCGCGTCGAAGAACTCGGCGATCTCGGAGATGGTGCCCTGGCCGATCAGGCGCTTGAGCACCTTGACGACCGCCTCGCTGCCCCGCTCGAGCGCCCGGAAGCCGCGGCTGTCTCGTGGCAGCGACAGCCAGTGCATGACCCCCTCGTCGAAGAGCCCGGCGATGCGGGCGGGCGCCTTCAGGAACTCGATGGCGTGGCGCGTGGGCGGCGTGTCCAGCAGCACGAACTCGTAGCGGCCGCTCTCGACCAGCTCGTAGAGACGCTCCATGGCCATGTACTCGTGGCTCCCGGCCAAGCGCGTGCTGGCGAAGCGGTAGTAGCGGTTGGCCAGGATGCGGTCGCGGTCCAGGTCGTTGTCGGAGAAGCGGGAGACCAGGCCGTCCCAGGTGGCCTTCATGTCGAGCATGGCGGCGTCGAGGCGCCCGCTGCCCTGGCCCAGCCGGTCCATGGGGACCTGCTGGGGTTCGTTGCCCAGCTCGTCGAGCCCGAGGCTGTCCGCCAGCCGCCGAGCGGGGTCGATGGTCAGCACCGCCACGCTCTTTCCGGCCCGCGCCAGCGCCAGCGCCAGGGCGGCGGACGTGGTCGTCTTGCCCACGCCGCCCGAGCCACAGCAGACCAGCACGCGGGTGCTCACGAGGCCCCCAGGGTGCGACCCAGCCGCCCGAGCTGTCGCTCGCCCAGGCGACGGTCGTAGAGGAAGGGCAGCTCGAGGAGGGGGCAGGGGAGCTGGCTGAGTCGCCTCCTGGCCTGCTCCTGTCGACGCGCCCGGAGCACGGCCCGGTCGGTGCAGGCCAGCGCCTCGGAGAGCTCGGGCCGGGACAGCGCGGCGCGGGCCTCGTCCCAGCGGTCCAGCGCCGTGAAGGGGGCCGGGTGCAGCTCGTTGAGCACGCAGGCCCGGACCTGGGGGCGGTAGGCGCCCAGGCGCTCGTAGAGATCCAGGGTCTCGTTGACGGGCATCTCCTCGGGCAGGGCCACCAGGATCAGCGCGGTCTTGTCGCCATCGACGAAGAGCTCGTGCACCAGCTTGGCGTTCTCGTGGAAGGGGCCGGCGACGGTCAGCTCCATCATCGAGCGGGGCGCGTCCAGCATCGTCAGGCCGTGCCCCGTGGCGGGCGCGTCCACGACGATCAGGTCCCAGATATTGCGGCCGAAGCTGGTCTCCCGCTCCAGATCGAAGACCTTGCCCAGCTGTACGAGGTCGTGCAGGCCCGGCACGCCGTCGACGAAGGGTCCCATCACGCGGTTGCGGAAGACCATCTTGAACAGCGCGCGCACCTTGATCTGCTGGACGATGTAGTCCTCGATGGCCTTCTCCGGCGTCACCGACAGGGTGTACAGGTCCTCGGCCACGCGCTGGGCTTCGTAGCTGGCCGGGCCGTGACCGAAGAGCCCCGGGACCTGGTTCGACCCCGCCGTCTCCACCAGCAGCACGCGCTGGCCTCGGCGGGCTGCCTCGAGCGCCAGGCTGGTGGCCACGGTCGTCTTGCCCACGCCGCCCTTACCCGTGACCAGGAGGACCCGTCGGTCCAGGAGCTCCCGCATCAAGCGACCCCGGGCTCGCCGGCCCAGGCGATCAGGCTGGAGGCCACGGCGTCTTCGTCGGTGGCGTCCTGGCCCAGGAGCGCCAGCTTGACGGCGGCGAACACCCGCACCGAGGTCAGCATCTCCAGGTGGCCCAGGGACTCGAGCTCCCACGAGCGATGGGGGCCGTGGCGCACCCAGTCCGGCTCGGCCCGGCCCGAGGGCACCACCAGGTGATCGCTGCGGCTCCAGATCGCCGTCGTGGGCGCGGGGTTGTCCTCGAGCCGCCGCACGATCTCGCTGTCCGGGAAGAGGTCGCGGTGCTCCGGCAGCCAGAAGCCGAAGGCGGCCATCTGGGTGCCCTGGTAGGGCGTGCCCAGCGTGACGACGCGGCGGACCTTGCCGGCCAGGGCTCCGTGCTGCAGCGCCTGGGCCGCGACCAGGCCGCCCATCGAGTGGCAGACGAGGTCCACCCGCTCGCTGCCCGAGACCCGACGGAGCAGATCCACCTGGGCCTCGAGGTGGCTGGCGAAGGCCGCCACGCCCCGGGGACCGCCCGGCGCGCGGTGGTTGATGCTCCAGACCCAGCGCCAGCCGCGTCGACGCAGGGCCAGGCTCATGAAGAACATGCAGCTGCGGTTCATGCCGAAGCCGGGCACGAGCAGCACGGGGGGCCGGACCTCCTGCATGGGCAGGAAGGGGCGAGGGGAGAGCTGGACCCAGCCCAGCGGGTGCAGCAGCAGGAACAGGGCGTGCGCGGCGACCTCGCGCGCGAAGACGGCGAGGGCCGCCCGATCGGGACGCCACGGGCGCTCGCGGCTGGCCACGAGGATGGCCATGCCGATGCCCACCACCAGCGCGATGCCGCCGATGTAGAGGCCGATGACAAGCAGCGCCCAGGTCATGGCGGGGTCCTAACTCAGTCGTCACGCGTAGACGCGCCCGGCGCATTAAACGTCCCGGCGAAGAACGAGGTCCCCATGCCCATCTACGAGTACCGCTGCCCGGACTGCGGCCACCAGTTCGAGGAGTGGCAGAAGATGTCCGAGCCGCCGGTCAGCGACTGCCCGGCCTGCAGCAAGGGCAACGTCACCAAGCTGCTGTCCGCTCCCAGCTTCCACCTCAAGGGCTCCGGCTGGTACAGCGACCA
>CALGIB010000924.1 GCA_937915955.1 uncultured Pseudomonadota bacterium | reverse complement strand
GGCCTGGGGTCTGGCCGGCGAGACCGAGATGCTGGTGTCGCTGGTGCCCCCGACCCAGGAGGAGCTCAGCTCCGCCGCCGTCGACGCCGAGACGGCCGCCCAGGGCCTCGGCCTGGGCTTCCCCGGCGCCTTCGAGCTGGCCAACACCGCCGATCTGGAGACCTGGAAGGCCTGGATGACGGTGCACTTCCTCCTCGACCACGCCGACGTGCTGCCCACCGCGCTCGACGAAGCGAACTTCGCTTTCTACGGCACCGCGATGCGGGGCCAGGCCGAGCAGCGTCCGCGCTGGAAGCGCGCGGTGCGCTCCACCGAGGGCGCCCTCGGCGAGGTCATCGGCGAGGTCTACGTCGAGCGTCACTTCCCGCCCGAGGCGCGGGCCGAGATGGACGAGCTGGTCGCCAACCTGCGCGCGGCCATGGACGCGAACCTGAACGATCTCGAGTGGATGGGCGACGAGACCAAGGGCAAGGCGAAGGAGAAGCTGGGCACCTTCAACCCCAAGATCGGCTACCCCGACACCTTCAAGACCTACGAGGGCATGGTGATCGGGGCCTCGGCCCTGGACAACGCCATGGCGGTCTCGGCCTGGGAGACGGCCGACAACCTGGCCGACCTGGACAAGCCCGTGGACCGCGACCGCTGGTTCATGCCGCCTCAGACGGTGAACGCCTACTACAACCCCGCGTTCAACGAGATCGTCTTCCCCGCCGCCATCCTGGACCAGCCCTTCTTCGGGCTCAGCGCGGACCCTGCGGTGAACTACGGCGCCATCGGCGGCGTCATCGGCCACGAGATGGGCCACGGCTTCGACGACCAGGGCGCCAAGTACGACGCCCAGGGCGTGCTCAAGGACTGGTGGACCGAGGATGACCTGGCCGCCTTCCGGGCGCTGACCGACGCGCTGGTCGCCCAGTACGACGCCTACTGTCCGCTCGACGAGGGCGAGACCTGCGTGAACGGGCGGCTCACGCTGGGCGAGAACATCGGCGATCTGGGCGGACTGTCCCTGGCCTACCGGGCCTACAAGCTGTCCCTGAGCGGCGAAGAGGACCTGGTGATCGACGGCCTGACCGGCGACCAGCGCTTCTTCATGTCCTGGGCCCAGGTCTGGCGCGCGCGCTACCGGGACGAGGCCCTGCGCCAGCAGATGGTCACCGACCCCCACTCGCCCGCGATCTACCGCGTCAACGGCGTCGTGCGGAACCTGGACGCCTGGTACGAGGCCTTCGGGGTCACCCAGGACGACGCGCTCTACCTGCCGCCGGAACAGCGCATCGTCATCTGGTAGCCCTCTCCGGTGCCCAGCCCCCCCCGCCCGAGGCCACCGCCGTGCTGACCCTGCTCCGCGACGCCGAGATCTTCGCGCCCGAGCCCCTGGGGCGTGGGGACCTGCTGCCGGCGGGCTGCCGGATCGCCGCGATCGGAAGGGACCTGGCCTCGCCGCCACGAGGCTGGCCCGTCGAGGAGCTGCACCTGGACGGCGCGATCGTCTGCCCGGGCCTGGTGGACGTACACACCCACCTGGACGGCGGCGGCGGCGAGGGCGGCGCGCACACCCGGGTGCCCGCGACCCAGCTGAGCATGCTGACCACGGCCGGGGTGACCACCGCGATCGGGCTGCTGGGAACGGACTCGACGACCCGCAGCCTGGCCTCGCTCCTGGCCGCCGCCCGCGGGCTGGCCCACTACGGCGTGACGGCCCTCTGCTACACCGGCGCCTACCGCGTGCCCCCCGCCACCCTGCTGGGCTCGGTGCGCGAGGACATCACCCTGGTCGACCGCGTCGTCGCCGTGGGCGAGCTGGCCATCTCGGACCACCGCTCGTCCCAACCCACCTTCGACGAGCTGATGAGGATCGCCTCGGACGCCCACCTCGCCGGCTTGATGACCGGCAAGGCGGGCCTGGTCCACCTGCACCTCGGCGACGGCCCCCGGGGCCTGTCCATGGTGCGCCAGGCTCTGGACCGCACCGAGCTGCCACCGCGGACCTTCCACCCAACGCACGTCAACCGCAACCGCGGCCTGTGGGCCGAGGCCCAGGAGATCGCGACCCGCGGCGTCCCCGTGGACCTGACGGCCTCCCCCGACGAGCCCGGCGAGCCCAGCGCGGCCCAGGATCTGGTGGACTGGGTCGGCGCGGGCCTGCCCCTGGATCGCCTGACGATGTCCAGCGACGGCGGGGGCTGCCTGCCGACCTTCGACGACCAGGGGCAGCTCACGCACATGGACGTGGGCGTGGCCCACAGCCTGCTGCACGCCGTGCGCGGCGCCCGGGCCCTCGGCCTGTCGCTGGACCAGGCGCTGAGGCCCGTCACGCGCACCCCGGCCGAGGTCTTCCGGTTGCACGGCAAGGGCCGGCTGGAGCTCGGGGCCGACGCGGACGTGCTGGTCTTGGACGCGAATCTCGGCGTCGTGCACCTGCTGGCAGGCGGCCGCTTCCTCGTCCGGAGCGGCCAGCCCTGCGTGCTCGGCGCCTTCGAGCGGCCCGCCGACTGAAGCCTCGTTGTTGGGGCGCGGACACTGCGGTAGCTTGCCGCGCCCTCGACCCTTCCCACTGCCCCGGTTCCCCGCTCGCATGCCCTCCCCCGAACAGTCCCCCGGTTCCCGCGGCCTCATCGTCCCCATCGGCGGGGCCGAGGACAAGGTCAGCGACCGCCACATCCTGCGTCGCCTGGTCAGGGCCGCCGGCGGCGAGCAGGCCCGGATCGTCGTCATCCCAACGGCCTCGGAGCTGGACACTACCGGCGGGCGCTACGTCGACGTCTTCCGGCAGCTCGGTGTGCCCCAGGTGGGGGTGCTGGACATCAAGGACCGCGACCAGGCCGAGGACGAGGACGCCGTCGCCGCCCTGAACGACGCCAGCGCCATCTTCTTCACCGGCGGCAACCAGCTGCGCCTGTCGACCATCCTGGGCGGGACCGCGGTGGCCCAGACGGTGCGCCGGGCCAACGCCCGCGGCGTACACGTGGCCGGGACCTCGGCGGGCGCGGCCTTCGTCTCCGAGCACATGATCGCCTTCGGTCGCGAGGGCGCCACGCCCATCGCCGGCCAGGTCACCCTCTGCCCTGGGCTGGGGCTGTCCAACCGGGTCATCGTCGACCAGCACTTCCGCAAGCGGGACCGCCTGGGCCGCCTGATGGCCGCGCTGGCCTACAACCCCTTCGCCATCGGCCTGGGCCTGGACGAGGACACCGCGGCCTTCATCGGCGCGGACAACACGCTGCACGTGGTCGGCGCCGGCGCCATCACCATCGTGGACGTCTCGGATCTGGCCTACAGCAGCATGGCCAACGTCTCCGAGGGCGAGCCCGTGGAGCTCATCGGCGTGCGGCTGCACGTCCTGGCCGCGGGGGCCAACTTCCGCCTGGACACCCGCAAGGCCAACCCCAGCCGGGGCGCCTGAACACCGAGCCCGCTCCGGCCTCGGCGCCGGGCAGCGTGGAGCCAGCATGCGAGTGATCGAGCGACGCACCTACGTCGGCCCCAACCTCTACGCGACGTTCCCGGTCATTCGCATGACCGTCGACCTCGGACCCCTGGAGGAGCGGCCGTCGGCCTCGCTCCCCGGCTTCGTCGATGGACTGCTGACCGCGGTGCCCTCGCTGACCGAGCACGGCTGCAGCTATGGCGAGCCCGGCGGCCTGGTCCGGCGCCTGCGCGAGGACGGCGGCACCTGGCTGGGGCACGTGCTCGAGCACGTCGCCATCGAGATCCAGAACGTCTGCGGCGCGCGCGTGACCTTCGGGAAGACCCGCGGCACGGGCGAAGACGGCTGCTACCACGTGGTCTACGAGTACGAGGACGGCTGGCTCGGTGAGCAGTCTGGACGGCTGGCGCTGCGCCTCCTGCACCACCTGATCCCAGCCGAGCTGCGCCCTGGCGTCGAGGACGAGGACGGCTTCGACTTCACCGAACAGCTGGAGTCCCTCATCCGGCAGTCCCAGCGCCGCACCCTGGGCCCCTCGACCGCCTCGCTGGTCCGCGCGGCCCAGGAGCGAGACATCCCCTGGCTGCGGCTGAACCGCTACAGCCTGATCCAGTTCGGGCACGGCCGACACCAGCGCCGGATCCAGGCGACGGTGACCTCGGAGACCCGCCACATCGGCGTCGAGATCGCCTCGGACAAGGAGATGACCAACGCGATCCTGGCCGATCTCGGCCTGCCCGTGCCTCGCCAGGACCAGGTCTGGACCGAGGAGGAGGCCTCGGCCGCCGCCCGCGAGTGTCTCGAAGCGCGAATCGCATTCTG
>CALGIB010000923.1 GCA_937915955.1 uncultured Pseudomonadota bacterium | reverse complement strand
CCGCGCCCGAGCAGGCCGCGCCCGAGAAGGCCGCGCCCGAGCAGGCCGCGCCCGAGCAAGCCCCGCCCGAGGTGGCGAAGACCCCTGAGAAGGCCCCTGAGAAGGCCCCTGAGAAGACCCCGGAGAAGCTCGCCAGCAGCTCGGGCAAGAGCGCGGCGGCCTGGACCGACACGGGCTGGTCGCGCATGGAGGGTGGCGACTTCCGCGGGGCCCGCGCGGCCTTCGTCGAGGCGCTCGCGAAGGACCCCCGTCATGCCGACGCGCTCTATGGGCTCGGTTATGCAGCCCAGACCCAGGGAGACCAGAGCTTCGCCATTCGCCAGTACTGCCTGGCGATCGCCAACGCGAACGGGCGGCAGGACATCCTCCGAGAGGTCCCGGCCCTGCTCAACTCGCTCGGCGGTTCCTGCAACTAGCCTTCAGGAGATTCCATGTCCGACAAGCACGACCTCGAAGACGACTACTTCAAGCGCATCGATCGCGAGAAGAAGGAAGCTCTCAAGAAGCAACTCGACGCCGAGAAGGCCGTCAACGCCAAGCTCGAGCGTGCGCAGCTGCACCACGACCACTGCGGCAAGTGCGGCGGCACCATGCGCCCCAAGATGTTCAAGGGCGTCGAGATCGACATCTGCGGTGACTGCGGCTCGGTCCTGCTGGACCCGGGCGAGCTGGAGCTGCTGGCGGGTGACGACCAGCCGGGCATGCTCGGCAGCCTCACCGAGCTCCTGGGCTTCGCAAAGAAGAAGGGCAAGTAGCTCGGGTCAGTAGAGCTTGACCTCATCGGTTGCGGCCAGGACCTCTTCGTAGGTGGTCTCGCCGCGGCCGAGCTTCTTGATGCCGTAGTCCCGAAGCGTCAACATGCCGTCGTTCAACGACTCGCGCTTGATGTCCTGGGCTGGGCTGCCGTCCTGGATCAGGCGCGTGATGCGCGGGGTCATCGGCATGACCTCGTACAGGCCCGTGCGGCCGCGGTAGCCCGTGCCTCGACAGCGCACGCAGCCCTTGCCGGTCTTCACCATCAGCTTGCGACCGTCGGCCCCAGGGATGCCCAGCGCCAGGGCCTGCTCTTCGCTGATCCAGTCGTTCTCGGCGCAGTGCGGGCAGATCTTCCGGACCAGGCGCTGCGCCACGACCCCGACCAGCACGCTGGCCAGCAGGTAGCGCTCAACGCCCAGGTCGGTCAGGCGCGTGATGGCCGAGCTGCTGTCGTTGGTGTGCAGGGTCGAGATGACCAGGTGGCCGGTCAGCGCCGCCTGAACCGCGTACTGCGCGGTCTCGGCGTCCCGGATCTCGCCGATCATGATGACGTCGGGGTCCTGACGCAGGACGTGGCGGATGGCCTGGCCGTAGTCGAAGCCGATCTGCCGCTGGATGGCCATCTGGTTGAAGCTCTCGTGCACCATCTCGATGGGGTCTTCGAGCGTGCAGATGTTCAGCCGCGGGTTTGAGATGGTGTGCAGGGTGCTGTAGAGCGTGGTCGTCTTGCCGCTGCCGGTGGGGCCCGTCACCAGGATCAGGCCGGTGCTCGCGTGGATGAAGGACTGGAAGGCCAGCAGCTCCTTGCGGAAGAAGCCCAGGTTCTCCAGGTCCTGCAGCAGCACGCCGGGGTCGAACACGCGCACGACCACCTTCTCGCCGAAGGCCGTAGGCACGGTGGAGACGCGGAGCTCGATCTCCTGCTTGTTGTGGCTGGTCTTGAAGCGGCCGTCCTGGGGCCGCCGCCGCTCGGCGATGTCCATGCGCGCCAGCATCTTGAGGCGGCTGATCATCGCGTTGTGGACCACCTTGGGCAGGCGGTGGATCGTGTGCAGCACCCCGTCGATGCGCAGCCGGACGAAGCTCTCTTCGCGCTTGGGCTCGACGTGGATGTCGCTCGCGCGGTGGTCGAAGGCGTAGTTCAGGATGTACCAGACGGCCTGGACCACAGGCTGGTCGGTGGCGTCGATCTCGGACAGCGACTGCAGCTTGTAGAGCTGCTCCAGGTTGCCCAGGTCTGGCAGGTCCGAGCTGAACTCCTTGGCGGCAGCCTTCATCGAGCGGCGGAAGCCGTGGAACTCGGCGATGGCCTGGAGGATGGCGGACTTGAGCGCCAGCACCGGCGTCACGCGCTTGCGCTTGAAGCGCTCCACCTGCGCCAGCGCGTCGGTGTTCCAGGGGTCGGCGATGCCGACGGTCAGCTCCTCGGGCGTCTCGTCGACGGCGATGATCATGTGCCGCTCGGCGAAGGGGCCGCCGAAGGCCTCGGTCACGAGCTTGTAGTCGAGCTGGATCGGGTCGATCTCGCGGAAGGTCATGCCGAGCTCTTCGGCGATCAGCTTGGTGATGACCCGCTCGCTGATCAGCGACTCGCCGTCTCCCAGCTCCCCCTCGAAGGGTCGGAAGCGGAAGCTGGCGATGATCTCGACCTCGGAGACCGTGTAGCTCACCCGCTGCTTGCCGAGCAGGCGCCGCATCTCGGCCCGCTTGTCCAGCATGATGTGCCGGGCCTGCTCCGGGCCACGGTTGAGGACGTCGGTCTTCTGGCCGGCGTGGAGGAGCTTGTGCTCGACGAGGAGGTCGAGGATCCAGGCCAGGCGGCTGTGGTTGATCACCCCGGGAGTCTACCGTTACCAGGGCGGAGCCTGCTCTCTGGAGGGGGAATGCCCTGGATCGTGCTGCTCGCCTGCTCGAGCGAGGCTCCCGAACACACCGCCGAGGACGGCTTTGGCCGCGCGACGGACGTGCGCCTGGTCACACCCGAGGCCGGGGCCAGCGTCGAGTCCACCTTCCTGGTCACCTGGGAGGCCGGCGCGGATCTGAAGCTGGTGCGGGTCGAGCTCGATGGCGAGCCGCTCGGAGGCTGGACCGAGGCGGCCCTGGGGCGCGTCTCGGTCACCGGGACCTCGGGCCGTCACACCCTGGGCCTGGTCGGAGCGGACGGGCGTCGCCAGGAGCTGTCCCGCGACGAACGCGACATCCGCGTGCTCAGCGAGGAGGAGGCCGAGCTCGGCTGGGTGGCCATCACCACCCCCAGCGACGGAGCCCACCCGGTCAACCCCGTCACGTTCGTGGCGAGCGGCGGCGAGGGCGTCGCCGAGATCCGGTTCCTGGCTGACGACTGGCTGCTGGGCACCATCGAGCCGGGCGGCGTGCTCAGCTACAGCTTCTCGGGCACCGGCTTTGAGCGCGAGATCGAGGCGGTCGGCCTGGACGCCGAGGGGCTGGAGCTGGCGCGCGACAGCATCACCATCACGGTCGAGGCCGGCGAGGAGGTCGGGCCCACGGAGTTCAACGAGCTCGTGCTCGCCCTGGTCGACGCCTACCCCATGGACGGCACGTTCGAGTACTACTGGCCCCAGTCAGGCAGCTGGTCAGGCGGCACCCAGGACCTCACCTACCAGGGCGAGCTGGTGGGCACCGGCGGCGGCTACGAGGCCTGCTACTGCAGCGGCATCACCTGGGAGTGGTACCTGCGCGCCTGGCAGGAGTACGACCGCTCCCTGGGCGGCGACGGGCAGGACCTCAACGGCGTCACCGCCGACCGGATCTGGGACATGCGTCGCGACTGGTACGTGCGCGATCTCTACGGGCCAGGCCCCTCCATCGCGATGGAGACCTACGGTCTGGGGGCCGAGGTCGCCAGCTTCGACGACTGGGAGCCCGGCGACTTCGTGCAGTTCTGGCGGACCAGCGGCAGCGGACACACGGCCATCTTCATGGGCTGGGTCACCGACTCGGACGGGGCGCGCATCGGCATGGAGTACGCCAGCTGCCAGGGCAGCACCGACGGGCTGGGCGTCAACGACGAGTACTTCGGCAGCCACAGCGGGGCGCTGGATCCCGGCGCGATGTACGCCGGACGCGCCTACCTCTCGGACCACTGGTACTGAGGGTCGCGCGGCGGCCTCGGGGGTGAGAGAGCGACCCGCCGCCCAGGTGCAGGGCAGAAAGGGGTGAAAGAAGGGCGACGGGCCGAGATGCTCTCTACGCCCTCAATCTCGCTCCTTCTCGAGCCGACGGCAGGCTTTGTGCCACAAGTCAGGACGGAGGCACCTTATTGATACAGCGTCCGCCTTGTCACGCAAGACCGCCTGATGTAGCCTCGGCTCTGTAGGAGGGTCCATGAACCGAAGCACGGGACCGACGGCTGGCCTGTTGTTCGCGATCACACTGGGGCTGGTGGGGTGTGGCAACGCTGGCGACGGCGACGATCTGGCTCAACTCCAGCAGCAGGTAGACGACATGGAGTCTGCTCTGGCTGACCTTCAAGCCG
>CALGIB010000922.1 GCA_937915955.1 uncultured Pseudomonadota bacterium | reverse complement strand
CGACCCTCTTCCCACCAAGCGCCCGCCGAAGCGCGTCTCGAGCTGCCAGGTCCCGTCCTCGAGCCAGGCCGCCCGGTCGACCTCTCCGGCGCGATAGGCCGCCTCGGGGTCCCGCACCACCACGACGTTCAGGCCCTCGGCGCGCAGCTCCTCGGCCAGCTCCTCGGTGCCCACGGCCATGCTGTCGCTGGCGTAGAACACGCCGACGCCGCCGGCCGAGACGACCAGCGTCAGGGCGGTCAGCATGCCGGGCCAGCTCAGCGCGCGCACCACCAGGCCCTCGCGCAGGGCCCGCGCCACCAGCGAGCCCGTCAGCCAGAGCAGGGCCCGCAGCGGGCTCATCCCACGAGCCGCAGGAAGACCTCGTCCAGATCCTGGGCCCCCGCCTGGGCGCGGAGGCTCTCCAGGTCCCCCTCGGCGACCGCGCGGCCGCCGGAGACGATGACGGCCCGATCCACGACCCGCTCCACCTCGCCCATGATGTGGCTGCTCAGCAGGACGGCCCGGCCCTCCTCGGCCAGGCCCCGGATGAGGGCCAGGACCTCGCGCCGACCCTGCACGTCCAGGCCGTCGGTGGGCTCGTCCAGCAGCAGCACGGCGGGGCCGTGGACCAGGGCCCGGGCCAGCACGACGCGGCGCTTCATGCCGGTGGACAGCTGGCCGCACTCGCTGCGCGCGTAGGAGGCCGCCCCGAGTCGCTCCAGGAGCTCGGCGGCTCGAGCGGCGGCCTCGGGGACCCCCTGCACCCGCCCGAACAGGGTCACGGCCTCGAGCGCGCTGAGGCGAGGGGGCAGGCCGGCTTCGGCGGGCACATAGGCCATCCGGGAGCGAGCCCGGACCGGGTCGGAGAGCGCGTCCACGCCGTCGATCCGGATGCTGCCAGCGTCCGGGCGCAGCAGGGTGGCCAGCATCCGGATGGTGGTGGTCTTGCCGGCGCCGTTGGGGCCCAGCAGGCCCAGCACCTCGCCCGCGGACACCCTCAGGCTGAGCCCGTCCACGGCCCTCACGGGACCCCGTCCAGGGTCCTCGAAGCTCCGCTGCAGTGCCTCGGCCGTCAGCACGCGCGGATGTTAGCCCCCGCCGATGCTGCTCCCCCTGCTGCTGGCCTGTGAGCTGGCCGCGCCCACCCAGCCCGATGCGCCCGCCGAGGCCCCCGCTCGCGTCGTGGTGCTGGCCTTTGACGGGCTGGACCCCGACCACGTGCAGGGCCTGGCCGCGCGCCTCCCGACCCTCGGCGCGGCCCTGGCCGAGGGCCGCTTGCTGCCTCTGGAGACCACCAGCCCCAGCGACTGTGCGTCGGCCTGGACCAGCCTCGCTACAGGCACCTCACCGGCCACCCACGGCGTCGTCGACGGGCACGACGCCTTGAACGTCCGGCCGCCGACCTACGGCGCGGCGGGCTTCCGCGCTGGAGCTTGGAGCTCCCGGGTCGAGGCCCC
>CALGIB010000921.1 GCA_937915955.1 uncultured Pseudomonadota bacterium | reverse complement strand
GGGAGCCGGCGGGGGCTCGGGCGGGGCCGCGGGGGGCTCGGACGGCGCGGCGCTGTGGTGCTCGAACCAGCTGCTCAGGGGCACGCCCTCGGCGAAGTGCTCGTGCAGCTGCCGCAGCTTCAGCGCACGGCGAGGGTGCCCGCGCATCGACAGGAAGAAGCTCAGGTCGGCGCGCTCGTCGGGGCTCTCGAGCTCCAGCGTCGGCCGACTCCAGAGCACGGGCTCGCTCGGACCGCGCGCGCCGGACAGGAAGCCGTCCTCGCCGAGGCGCTCCCAGTAGTCGCTGCGGATCGCGGGCAGGCGCAGGAGCAGGCGGACCGCGGCCAGGTCCTCGATCCGGCTGTCGAGGCCCGCGCGCGTCGCGAAGACGGGGGCCTCGGTGCCGCCCAGGATCAGCTCTGGCTGGTGGGCCTTGAGCGCCTGCGTCACCCGGTTGACCACCTGCTGCTGGAGCACCCAGCCGACCCGCGGGGAGCCCTCCTGGCGCCACCAGGCCTGGGCGTCCGAGTCGGCCAGCTGCAGCAGCTTGCCCTGGATCAGGGGCCACCAGGCCACGGCCAGGGCGGCCTCGGGGCCGTTGGGCAGCACCCGGCTGCCGCCCGTCTCTTCGTAGCGGGCCAGAGGCCCGTCGGTGGTCAGCAGGCGGTAGGTGGCCAGGCCCGCGCGCTCGAGCAGGTCCTCGACCGTGCCGAAGCGCCAGCCACGCTGCGACCATGGGCGCAGCTGCTCCTCGAGCAGGTCACCGCGCCCGAGCCAGGCCTGTCGGATCAGGAGCACGCCCGCGCCGAGCTGCTCGCTGACCCAGTCGGCTTGACCCTGGGCGAGCTCCTGCGGCGAGGGGCTGACCAGCACCTTGCAGCGCTGGGGGTCCTGGGGCTCCATCGCGGGCATGCCCGTGAAGCTGCCCGAGGGGCGCTGCAGGTCCGGCGCGTCGAGGAGCCAGGTCAGGGAGACCCGCAGCTCACCGGGCTCGGGCTGGGGCGAGCCCAGGCCGTAGCGGGTGCGCTGCCCCAGGCCCGTCCAGCAGCCGAAGCTGCCCGTCTCCCAGTGAGGCCCGAAGGGCCCCTGATCCAGGCGGGCCCAGCGCAGGCCGCTGCAGCCCCAGACGACGAAGACCTGCTCGGACATCGGGGAGGAAGGTAGCACCGCCCCCGACTACGGGTCGGCCGGCGGGATCAGTTCCCTCGCGTCAGCACGAAGGGGTAGATCAGGTCGGTCTCCAGCTCCTCGGGGAAGGTCCAGCGCTCGATGCGGTCGGCCATGCACTCCGCGAGCTCGTCGTTGCCGGTGCCGTTGCGGTAGACCTCGACCATCTCGGCGTGGCCCTCCATGATGGTCCAGGCGATCTCGACGCGCCCCTGGAGCGAGGGGTTGTCGTTCAGGGCCAGCTCGTAGCAGCGCTGAAGGGTGGGGGCCTGGCGGCGTACGAGCTGGGCGACCTGGGTGACCTGCGTGGGCTTCAGCTCCGGGTCGAGGCCAGTCGGTGGCAGCGTGTCGATGGTCGTCTCGGGGGCCGTCACCCGAACGATCTCGGTAGGGATGCGGTCGATGAGGTCGAGCCCGTTGTCCTCGTAGGTGGTGTTCGGGCCGCGGATGATGGGGCCCACGCTGGTCGTTCGCACCCCGGAGACCCGGCTCAGCGCCAGGTCGAGGTCGTCCACCGTCACGCTGTCGTCGCCGAAGAGCGAGCTGGTCGCGTCGCCGTGCTGGTTGATGCCGCTCGTGGCGATGATGAAGGCCTCGAGCACCTCGTTTTGCCTGACGTGGCGCTCACGAGCCTCGGCGGTGCGCGGGTTGTCCGCCGGGGCGCTGACCTCGGCGACCTCGGTGGGGCCTTCGGGCTCCGGGGCAGGGTCCAGGGCCTCGCTGGGGGCGGTGGGGTCGACCACCGGCTCGGGGGCCTCGAGCAGGGGCGAGGGCGTCATCACCAGCCGGGCGATGACCTCGTCGTACTCCTCGATGTCGAGGTTCTGCCCGGGAGGCTGGGTGTAGACGTAGACCATCGCCACCGCGGCCAGGGCCGAGAACATGCCCAGGAAGCCGTAGAAGACCGGGTCCTCGGCTTCGAGGTAGCGGGGGCGGAAGTCCTGTCGGCCAGAGCGCAGGGGCTGGGGAGGCGAGGGCACGAACTGGAAGAGCAGGGACAGCCTGGGGCCAAGGACCAGCCGCCCGCGGGCGCCCTCGTCCAGCTGCCAGGTCGGCCCGGTGGTGACCTCGGACAGGGGCTTCACCCGGCCCTCGTCGGCCACGCGGCCCTGCATGCGGCCGTCGATGTGCAGCTCGTAGCCGCCTCGTCGCGCCCGGAAGACGGTCTGGTCGCGAGGCAGGCCGGGCTCCTCGGGCAGCACGAAGCTGCACTCGGGCTCGCTGCCCACGCTGACGTCGGCGCCATGGCGGATCAGGCGCTCGCTGAGGATGCGGCCGTCCAGGACGAGTCCCACACGCAGGACCTTGGGGAGCTTGCTCATCGGACTCTTCGGGCTGGGGCAGAGCGCGCCCGTCAGCGCGGCTCTCGTCCGGCTGTAGGCGCGCCCGCCAGGGGTTCACAGCTCCAGACACGCTCCCCCGTTCTCGGTTCGAAGAAACTTGATCGGACCCGAGCGGGCATACTCCCGGCCATGTTCCTGACTCTGCTGGCGTGTACGGGCGAGTCGCCCCCGGCGACTCAAGGCACCCTCGAGGTGCTGTCCTACAACGTGCACGGCCTCCCCGAGGAGATCACCGAGGACGACACCGCGGCCAGGATCGAGCAGATCGCGCCGCTGCTGGCGGGCTACGAGCTGATCGGCCTGCAGGAGGACTGGCGGGCCGGCGACCACGCCGTGCTCGAGGCCGGCACGGACCACGCCGACAAGCGCTGGTTCGACGACGAGGTCGAGTCAGGTCGGGCCTACGGCTCGGGCCTGGCCGTGTTCCTGGATCTGCCCGTCCTGGACTACGAGCAGGTGCACTACGACACCTGCAGCGGGGTGCTCGAGGGGGCCAGCGACTGCCTGGCCAGCAAGGGGTACCAGCGCGTGCGGGTGCAGCTGGGCGCGGGCGAGCTGGACGTCTACAACACCCACTTCGAGGCGGGCGGGGGCGAGGAGGACGACCTGGCCCGGGCCGCTCAAGTGGAGTTGGTGCTGGCCGCCCTGGATCGCGACAGCCCCGATCACGCCGTGCTGTTCATGGGCGACACGAACCTGAACGACGACGACCCCGAGGACCTGGTCGAGGTCCTGAAGCTGAAGGACTACGGGCTGCAGGACAGCTGCGAGGTGCTGGGCTGCCCCGAGCCGGGCCGCATCGACCGGATCATGGTGCTGTCCCGCGGCGGCCTCACGCTCACGCCCGAGGACTGGGAGGTCCCGCCCGAGTTCGTGGATGACGCGGGCGTCGAGCTGAGCGACCACGACCCCATCCACGTGGGGATGAGCTGGTCGGTGGACTAATCGCAGACGCGGGCCAGGCCGCCGGGATCGGCGAGCAGGCCACAGATCTCGTGGGCGACCAGGGGCTCACAGCCCCGCGTCCTGCTGAGCTCGGAGATCGTCAGGGTCTCCAGGTAGACGGGGTCGGCGTGCATGGCCGCGACGGACTCGAAGCGCTCCTGCTCGATCATCGACCAGTACCTGTAGTGCCTGTAGGCCCAGTCCGGCTTGGCGCACTGTGCCTCGAGCGCTGCCTGGGCGAGCTGGTGCAGCGCGCGGAGCAGGGCGGTAGCGTCCTGGTCGCTGCGCAGCTCGCCTCGGGCGGGCTGCAGCCCCTCCCAGGCCTCGATGAACTGCCCGAGATCGCTGGCCCGGAGCTTGTCTTCCTGGTGGTGGACCAGGGCGGCCCGCCAGTCGCAGGCGCTCAACAGGGGCAGCAGGGCCAGCACGATCAGGTCGCGAACAGCCGTGAGGGATCCTGGAAGCTCTTGAACTCGAGAGCGTTGCCTGACGGATCCCGCACGAAGAAGGTGCCCTGCTCGCCGGGCTGGCCGACGAAGCGGACCCGGGGCGGGAGGAGGAAGTCCACACCGGCCTGCCGCAAGCGATCGCCCAGGGCCTGCCACTGGTCCCAGGGCAGGACGACGCCGAAGTGGCTGGCCGGGACCTGGTCGCCGTCGACCGCGTTGGTCTGTGCGTCATCCCGAGCATCGACCAGGTGGGCCACCACCTGGTGCCCCCAGAAGTCGAAGTCCACCCAGCGCTCGCTGGATCTGCCCTCGGGGCAGCCCAGCAGCCCGCCGTAGAAGGCCCTGGCCGCCTCCAGGTCGTCCACCGGGAAGGCCAGATGGAAGGGCTGGACGCTCACCGGGCCGCCGCCCGAGGCTCTACCCGCACCGCGCAGACCTTGTACTCGCCGGTCCCGGTGACCGAGTCGCCCGCGTCGTTGGTCAAGCGGTTCACGTTGTCCTCGGAGAAGTGGAAGGGCATCCACACGCAGCCCGGCTTGACCCTGCGGGTCAGCTTGATGGCCGCGCCGACGGTGCCGCGTCGCGAGGCCACGTCCACCCGCTCGCCCTCGACCACGCCAAGGCGGCGGGCGTCCCGGGGGTGCATCTCGATGAAGCTCTCGGGCTGCTTGGCGTTGGGGCCCGCGTCGCGGCGGGTCTGGGTGGCGGCGTTGTAGTGGTACAGCGTCCGGCCCGTGGACAGCAGCAGCGGGTACTCGGGGTCGGGCAGCTCGGCGCTGGGCCGGTAGGCGATGCCCTGGAAGGTGGCCTTGCCCTTGAGGGGTCCGTCGCCGTGCAGCGTGGGCGTGCCCGGGTGGTCGGGTGTGGGGCAGGGCCACTGGCGGCCGCCCTCGCGATCGATGCGCTCGTGGCTGATGCCCGCGAACTTGTCGCACAGACCGGCCATCTCGGCGTAGATCTCGCCCGGGTCGGCGTAGTCCATCTCGTAGCCGCAGCGGCGGGACAGCTCGACCAGGATCTCCCAGTCCGGGCGCGCCTGACCGGGGGGCTCGACCGCCTTGCGGACGCGCTGCACGCGGCGATCGCTGTTCGTGAACACGCCGTCTTTCTCGGCGAAGCAGGCCGCGGGCAGGACCACGTCGGCGAAGCGCATGGTCTCGTTGGGGAAGATGTCCTGCACGACCACGAAGTCCAGGCCGTTCATGCCCTCTTCGACGCGCCCGGCGTTGGGCTCGGAGAGCACGATGTCCTCGCCCATGACGTACAGACCCCGGATCTCCGCGCCGAGCTTCTTCATCATCACGTTCAGGTTCATCCCCGGCTCGGGGGACAAGGGCACGCCCCAGGCCTGCTCGAAGCGGGCCTGCGCGGCGGGGTCGTCCACGCGCTGGTAGCCGGGGTAGTAGATCGGGCTGGCGCCGGCGTCGTTGGCGCCCTGCACGTTGTTCTGGCCGCGCAGGGGGTTCATGCCGGCGCTGACCCGACCCAGGTGGCCTGTCATCAGCACCAGGTTGGCCAGCCCGTAGACGTTGTCGGTGCCGTGGGTGTGCTCGGTGATGCCTAGGGTGTAGTAGATGCCAGCGTGGCGGGTGGTGGCGTACCAGCGCGCGGCCGTGCGGATGTGGTTGGCGGGGACCCCGGTGACCTGCTCGGCGGCCTCGGGGGTGTACTCGGCCACCGCGTCGATCACGGCCTGGAAGTTCTCGGTGTGCCGCTCGATGAAGGCGTGGTCGACCAGGTCCTCGGCGATGATCACGTGGGCCAGGGCGTTGAGCAGCCAGACGTCCGTGCCGGGCTTGAGCTGCAGGTGCAGGTCCGCGATCTCGGTCAGCCAGATGGCCCGGGGATCCGCGACGATCAGCTTCGCGCCCCGGCGGACCGCGCGCTTCATCTCCATCGCGATGATGGGGTGGGCCTCGGTCGTGTTCGAGCCGATCACGAACAAGAGCTCCGCGTCACGAATCTCCGGGATGGAGTTCGTCATCGCGCCTGCACCGAACATCGTCACCAGACCGGCGACCGTGGGTGCGTGTCACGTCGCTGCGCATTGATGACAGTTGTTCGTGCCGAAGGCCGCGCGGGACAGCTTCTGGACGAGGTAGTTCTCCTCGCCGGTGCAGCGGGAGCTGGACACGAAGCCCAGGCTGTCGGCGCCGTGGCGCTCCTTGACCCGGAGCAGGCCCCTGGCGGCGGCGTCCAGGGCCTCGTCCCAGCTGCAGGGGTGGAGCTGCCCGTCCTGTCGTCGGATCAGCGGGGTCTTCAGGCGCTCGTCGTGGTGCACGAAGTCGTAGGCGAAGCGTCCCTTGACGCACAGGTTGCCGTCGTTGACCGTCGTGCCGGCGGGCGGGCTGGTCACCTTGATGATGCGACCGTCCTGCACGTTGAGGTCCAGCTGACAGCCGACGCCGCAGAAGTTGCAGGTGCTGCGGACCTTCTCGAGAGGGCTGGCGCCCTGGGCGCGAGGGGCCTTCTTCTCGTACATCGCGCCCGTTGGGCAGGTGTCGATGCAGCCGCCGCAGAGCTCGCAGGTGGTGTCCAGCAGCGAGAGCTCCGCCACCGTGGAGATGGTCGTGGCCGAGCCGCGGCCCTTGAGCGTGATGGCGCTGACGGCCTCGACCTCGTCGCAGTAGCGGGTGCAGCGCGCGCAGAGGATGCAGGTGGCGGGGTCGTAGCCGATGTAGGGGTTGACGTCCTCGCGGCTGTCCCGGGGCGGGTGGCTGGGCTCGAGCCGGATGGGGGTCCCGTAGGTCTTCGCCATCTCCCTGAGATCGTTGGTTCTTCCCCGAGTGATGGGGAGCCCCTCCTCGTCCAGTTCGTGGTCGGCCAGGTACATCGAGAGCAGGACCTGGCGGTGCCGGGTGATGGTCTCGCTCTGGGTGGTGACGGCCACGCCGGGGCTGACCTTCCAGGCGCAGGCCGGCTGGAGGCGTCGCTGGCCGGAGACCTCGACCAGGCAGGTGCGGCAGGCCGCGGCGGGGTCCAGGCGCGGGTCGTGGCAGAGGGTCGGGATGGACACGCCCTCGCGCTGGGCGACCTGCAGGACGGTCTCGCCCGGCAGGGCCGCGACGGTCCTTCCGTCCAGGGTGATCTGGATGCTCATCGGGGGGCTCGCAGTCCGAAGTGGTCGGGGAAGTGGCGCATGCCGGTGACCGCGGGCAGCGCAGCGACCATGCCCAGGCCGCAGATGGAGCCGGCGTCCATCTCGAAGTGGAGATCCTCCAGATACTTGAGATCGTTTGGATCTCTGGAGTCGAGGTAGCGCTCGAGCGCCTGCCGGACCAGGCGGGTGCCGATGCGGCAGGGGGCGCACTGGCCGCAGGACTCGTCCTCGAAGAAGACCGCCTGCCACCACGCGACCCGGGCCAGGTCCACCGTGTCGTTCAGGACCACCACCCCGGCGCTGCCCAGCATCGTGCCGTGGTCGACCAGGCCTCGGAAGTCCAGCGGCACGCCTCGCTTGTCCATGGGCAGCAGGCCCGAGGAGGCCCCGCCCGGCGAGAAGGCCAGGGGCGTCCCGACGTAGCCGCCGGCGGCCTGGACCAGCTCGTCCAGGCTGACGCCGAGCGGCAGCTCGTATACGCCGGGGCGCCGCACGTGGCCCGAGAGGCAGTAGAGCTTGGTGCCGGGCTCGGTGCGCCCCAGGTCGCGGAAGCGCTGGCCGCCCCGCAGCACGATGTCGGGCACGCAGGCCAGGGTCTCGACGTTGTTCATCAAGGTCGGCTTGCCCCAGAGGCCTTGCTGGGTGGGGTAGGGGGGCTTGAGCCGGGGCATGCCGCGCTTGCCCTCGATGCTCTCGATCAGCGCGGTCTCCTCGCCGCAGATGTAGGCGCCGTGTCCCAGCACGAACTGGACGTCGAAGTCCTCGAGGCCGCCCAAGGCCAGGGTCTCCTGCAGGCGCCCCAGCTCCTCGGGGAACTCACCGCGCACGTAGATGTAGATGCTCTCGGCGCCGGCGACGAAGGCGGCGATGGCCAGCCCCTCGAGCATCAACCGAGGGCGCCGCAGCATGACCTCGCGGTCCTTGAAGGTGCCGGGCTCGCCCTCGTCCGCGTTCACCACGACGTAGCGCGTGGTCTCGGCCTGCCCGCGCACCGCCCGCCATTTGAACGCGGCGGGAAAACCCGCGCCACCGCGGCCCTGCAGGCCCGACGCTTCCAGCGCCGCGATGACCCCCTCGGGGCCCAGCTCCCGGGCGCGGGCCAGGGCGGCGAACCTGAGATCGTCCTTGCCCCCCAGGTTCATGGGCAGGCCGGGGTCGTCGGGGGTGACCGCGCCGCGCTCTCCGGCGCAGACCAGCTCCAGGTCGTGGTCCAGGGCCACGGGGGCGCGATCGCATTGCCCCAAGCAGGAGACCTCCTCGATGACCTCGCCGCTGTCGCGCAGTCGCTGGACGAGCTCGTCGGATCCCGCGAGCTTGCAGCTGGCGCCCTGGCAGACGCGGAAGCGATCTCCGGGGCTGCGCAGCAGGGAGT
>CALGIB010000920.1 GCA_937915955.1 uncultured Pseudomonadota bacterium | reverse complement strand
CGCTGCCCCCCGCAGCCACCCAGCCCCCACGGCCGGTCCAGCAGCCAGCTCCCCCGCCCGCCGGCTCCAAGCGGGCCCTGGTCGTCGGAGTGGCCACGGTGGCCCTGGCCCTGGCCGCGGTGGCCGGCTTCATCGTGGCCTCCTCCGACGCCCCCCCGCCCGCTCAGACCCTGATCCCGACCCCGATCGAGGCGGCGCCCTCGCGCCGCGACGAGCAGATCGAGCAGCGCCGCAAGGCCAAGGAGCGCCAGGAGATGATGGAGCGGGAGCGGGCCGAAGCCGAGGCCAAGGCTGAAGCCGAGGCCGGCCGTCCGCGGAGCGCGCCCGTCACCACGACACCGGCGAGCTCGGGCGCCTCCGGGACCGCCCCGGCGGTGAAGACCCCGGTCCAGCAGCCCAAGGCCACCGAGCCCAAGCAGCCGGCCGGCGACAGCGTGAGCGTCCGGCTCGTCAGCCTGCCCGCCGGGGCCACCGTGACCGTGTCCGGCGTGACGGTGAAGACCCCCGTGAGCATCGACCTGCCCGCCGGCACCACCAGCGCGAAGGTCAGCTTCCCCGATGGCGCCTCGGGGACCTGCTCGGTCAAACTGAGCGAGGGCAGGCAGCTGGCCTTCCGCTCCGACGGCGGCTCGGTCTCCTGCCCCTGACGCGCGCCTCGTCCACGCGCAGCGCACCGGGATAGACGGGCCTCCACACGGAGGTCCCCATGAAGATCGAGAGGATCGCGGTCCTGGGCGCGGGCACGATGGGCCACGGCATCGCCCACGTCAGCGCTCTGGCCGGCTACGACGTCACCCTGTTCGACATCACGGACGAGGCGGTCGAGCGCGGCCTGGAACAGATCCGCGGGAACATGGACAAGGGCGTGGCGCGCGGAAAGCTGAGCGCCGAGGCCATGGAGGACGGCCTGGCCCGCGTCTCCGGCACCACCTCCATCGAGGCCGCCGCCGACGGCGCGGACCTGGTGGTCGAGGCGGTGCCCGAGAAGCTCGAGCTCAAGCGCTCGCTGTTCCAGCAGGTCCAGGGGCTCTGCACGGGCATCCTCGGCACGAACACCAGCAGCCTGTCCATCGCGCGCATCGCCGAGGGCCTGGACGACCCGAGCCGGGTCATCGGTCTGCACTTCTTCAACCCCGTGCACATCATGAAGCTGCTGGAGATCGTCGTCTTCGAGGGCACCAGCGAGCCGACGCTCGAGGCCTGTCGGGCCTTCGGCGCCAGCATCGGCAAGGAGTGCATCACGGTGCGCGACTTCCCGGGCTTCGCCACCAGCCGGCTGGGCGTGTGCCTGGGCATGGAGGCCATCCGTATGGTCGAGCAGGGCGTGGCCAGCGCTGAGGACATCGACACGGCCATGGTGCTCGGGTACCGCCACCCCGTGGGCCCGCTCAAGCTGTCCGACCTGGTCGGCGTCGACGTGCGCATGCACATCGGCGAGTACCTGGCCAAGGAGCTCGACAACCCGGCCTTCGAGCCCCCTGAGCTGATGCGTAGGATGGTCGCCGAGGGCAAGCTCGGCAAGAAGACCGGGCAGGGATTCTACGACTGGAGCTGAGGCCCCCGCTGCGCCGTCCGGCTCAGAAGCCCCAGACCACGCCGGCTCGCAGCCCCCCTCGCAGGTAGCGGCTGTCGCCGTCCACCAGGGCGCCGCCGTCCACGCCGACCTGTAGCGCGACGGGGGCCAGCTCCTTCTCCCAGGCCAGGCCCGCGCCGGCCTCGATGGGTCCCATCAGCCAGGCGCCGTGCAGCTGGGCGGCCACCGGTCCGACGTGCAACCAGAGCGCGCCGCCCGCCCCGTAGGCCAGCGAGCCCGTGAAGCGAGGCTCGGCCGGATCCGTGCTGGTAGCCAGCTGAGGCACGAGCGACAGGGCCGGACCAGCGCCCAGCCGCCAGGCCTCGCCTCCGGCCGTGCCGAACAGGCGCGCGTTGGTCAGCAGCGACGCGCGGCCAGGTCCGTTCATGGGCCCCACCTGCAGCCCCAGGTGTGCACCGACCCGGCGCTGGTAGAAGACACCGAGGTCCCCGGCGGGCACGCCGACCCTGCCCGTGTAGTGCAGGCCCGAGTCGCGCACGTCCACGCTGCCGGCCTGGTAGCTGGCGGCGACCTGGACCGAGCCCGTGGCGTCCGGCCGCTGACGGCCATCCCAGGGCTTGGGCTCCTTGGCGCCCCGCACAGGCTTCTCCCGACCCCGGCCGTCGCTGGTGCTGACCTCGAGCAGGGGGCTGCCGCCGCTGGGCTCGGCCTCGATCTCGGGCGCGTCCGGCTCGGAGCTGGTGGCCACCGTGTCGGCGGTGGGGATGCCCCCACCGATGTGCACCTTTCGGCCCGGGGCCAGCAGCACCGACTCGCTGAGCCAGCCGTCCTCGGTGAGCCACTGCACCGCGTGCCAGCCCGCGTTCACGTCATGCAGCCCGTCCTCGTAGATGACGCCGCCGTCCAGCACGAGCACGTCCGGGGGCCACTCGAAGGTCAGGTCCAGCGTGGCCCCGGGCAGGCGCTCGGCCAGGGCCTTGTCGATCAGGGCCTCGACGTCGGGTCCGTACATCGGCTCCAGCGCGTCCTCGCGCGCGATGGCCACCGCCCAGGACACGTAGCGCCAGGCCACGCCGTCATCGCCGGTGGCCAGCTTGGCGTAGGCACCCTTGGCCATCAGGGCGCCGGCCAGGTCCTGAGGCGAGACCGGCCCGGTCACGCAGTTGCCCGCGATCAGGATCAGCTTGTCCAGCTCCGGGTCGAGGTCCGGCTCGGCGAAGGCCACGCGCTCGCGCATGGAGTCGACTCGACCGCTGAACTCGTCCGGGCTGGGGCGAGTCGGGCAGTCCGCGTCGCCGGCGAGGGCGACGCTGGTCAACGTGAGCAGGGCAGCGATCACGGGGGAGTGCACCCGGCCGCGGCCTGGGGCGTGCCCTTTTCCTTGATGCCGCTGCTGTTGTAGTACTCGTCGGCCGCCTCCGACTTGCACCAGTTCGCGCCGTCGTCGTTGCTGGTGGCGTCCAGCGAGGACGCATCCAGCTCGATGCTGTACCCGTCGCCGGTGACCGCGATCGTCGGGAAGTTCGTGCCGTTGTCGTAGCTCAGCGCGTCGATCGTGACCCCGCCCACCGAGATCTCGATGTCGTCGCCCGTGTCGGCCACCCTCGCCGCGTCGTTGTCCGTGCTGCCGGCGTCCGAGCTGCCGTTGTCGACGTTGCCGCCGTACTCGTAGTCACAGCCGGCGCTGGCCAGCACGGCGCTCTTGTAGCAGAGCACCACGTAGCTCTCGGGGCCGATGACCAGGCCGTCCACGCCGATGACGAAGTCCTGGTCCGAGCCGGTGGTCTCGAGATCCACCGTCCAGCCGTCCAGGTAGTAGGTCTCCGTCGCGCTGGGGTTGTAGAGCTCCAGCCACTCGCCGTTCTTGGGGTTGGCGAGCTCCGAGTAGTAGTGCACCTCGGAGATGACCAGCTCGCCGCCGGCCCAGGCGTAGTCCTCGTCCACGATGTCGTCGCAGTCGTCGTCAACGTTGGCGGTGCCCAGCGTGCCGCGGTCATCGTTGCCGGACTCGTCCGGGCTGATGCCGCTGTCGCTGTCGTCGCAGTCGGTGCCCGCGGTGACGTCACCGGTCGCCGCGTCGTCACCCCAGCCGTCGCCGTCGGCGTCGGTCATGCAGTCGCTGGTGGAGTCGCTGGCCGCCGCACCCGGGTAGGTGTAGGCGTCGCCGTCGTCGCAGTCGTCGCTGTCGTCGGCCTCGTCGCCGTTGCCGCAGGTCAGATCCGAGCCGGTCTGGGTGGTCGAGCCGCCGTAGCCGTCACCGTCGGTGTCGGTGTAGCAGTCGTCGACGTCGTCGCAGTCCTGGTCGATGCCGTCCGCTGCGGTCTCGGTGCCGTCGGGGCTGACGCCGGAGTCCGAGTCGTCGCAGTCGGTGCCGTTGGTCACACCGCTGCCGGCCGAGTCATCGCCCCAGCCGTCGCCGTCCGCGTCCGTCATGCACTGACTGCTGGAGTCGTTGGCCGCGGCGCCCGGGTAGGTGTCGCCGTCTCCGTCGTCACAGTCCGTACCTGCGACCACGCTGCCGGAGACGGTGTCGTCACCGTAGCCGTCGCCGTCGTCGTCGTTCATGCAGGACGTGCCCGAGTCGCTGGCCGCGGCGCCCGGGTAGGTGTCCGCGTCGCCGTCGTCGCAGTCGTCGTCGTTGTCGGCCTCGCCCGAGTTCGTGCAGACCAGGTTGGACGAGGCCACCGTCGAGGTCGAGCCGTAGTCGTCCCCGTCGCTGTCCACGTAGCACTGCTCGTTGCCGTCGCAGTCGTTGTCGACGCCGTCCGCGGTGACCTCGGTCGCCGAGGTGTTCACGTCAGCGTCCGAGTCATCGCAGTCGTCGTTGTTGGTCACGTAGCCCGAGGGCACGTCACACCACTTCGTCACGCTGGCGCCGTCGTCACCTTCGCCATCGCCATCGTCGTCGACGTAGGTCGAGGTCTTGCCCGAGGACAGAGCCCCCGAGTCGTCGTCATCCGCGACGCCGTTGCAGTCCTCGTCCGTGTCCGAGCCGTCGCAGATCTCGTCCTCGCCGGGGTTGATCGCGCTGTCGCCGTCGTCGCAGTCGTCGCCCGCGGTGACGCCCGACGGAGGCGTGTCGTCCCCGTAGCCGTCGCCGTCCGCGTCCTCGCGACAGCTGGTGCTGGACTCCGCCTCGGCCGAGCCGGGGAAGGCGTAGATGTTGGTGTCCAGGCAGTCCGTGTCGACGCTGGACTCACCCGAGTCCGCGCAGTCCAGGTCCGCCGAGGTGACGGTGCTGGTGGAGCCGTAGCCGTCCAGGTCGTTGTCGTCGTAGCAGGTGTCGCCGCCGTCGCAGTCCTCGTCGTCCCCGTTGGCCACCGTCTCGGTCGCGCCCGGGTAGTCCTCGTCCGAGCTGTCGTCGCAGTCCGTGCCCGCGGTCACGCCGCTGGGCGGGGTGTCGTCGCCGTAGCCGTCCTCGTCGTCGTCCTGCATGCAGGCCGTGCTCGAGTCGGTCTCGGCCGCGCCGGGGAAGGTCTGGTCGCCCAGGCTGGCGTCGTCGTAGCAGTCCGTGCTGACCTCGGACTCGCCGTTGCTGTTGCAGTCCAGGTTGCCCGAGGTGACCGTGTTCGTCGTGCCGTAGTCGTCGAAGTCCAGGTCCTCGTAGCAGAGCTCGTTGCCGTTGCAGTCCTGGTCGAGGCCGTCGGCCACGCCCTCGGTCGCGCCGGGGTTGGTGCTCGCGGTGGAGTCGTCGCAGTCCGTGCCCGGGTCCACGCCGCTGGGCGGGCTCTCGTCGCCGTAGCCGTCGTTGTCGGCGTCCTCCATGCAGGCCGTGGTGGACTCGAGCTCGGCCGAGCCGGGGAAGGCGTCGGCGTTGTTGTCCTTGCAGTCCGTGGCCACCTCGGACTCGCCCGAGTCCGTGCAGTCCAGGTCGGAGCTGGCGACCTGGCTCTCGTCGTCGTCGCCGTAGGTGTCGCCGTCGTCGTCGACGTAGCACTGCTCCTTGCTGTCGCAGTCGTCGTCCACGCCGTTGGCCACGGTGTCCGTCTCGCCGGGGTTGACGGCGGCGGTGGTGTCGTCGCAGTCCGTGCCGGCCACGACGCTGCCCGAGACGGTGTCGTCCCCGTAGCCGTCGCCGTCGTCGTCGTTCATGCACGCCGTGGTCGAGTCGGCGGTCGCCGCGCCCGGGTAGGTGTCGCTGTCGCTGTCGTCGCAGTCTTCGGTGTCGTTGGCCTCGCCGCGGTTCTTCTTGCAGCTCAGATCCGAGCTGACGACCGTCGAGCCGTCCTCGTCGCCGTAGCTGTCCTTGTCCGCGTCGACGTAGCAGGTGTCGAAGCCGTCGCAGTCCTCGTCGTCGCCATCCGCGATGTGCTCGGTCGCGCCCGGGTGGTCGTCGTTCGTGCTGTCGTCGCAGTCGTCGTTGGTCGTCGAGGTGTACAGGTTCGTCGCGTGCGGCTCGCAGTAGCAGGCCTCGGAGCTGGCCACGTCGCCGTAGCCGTCCAGATCGCCGTCGTAGTAGTAGGTCGTGCAGCCCGTGCTGTTGATGTCGTTCAGGTCGTCGTCGCAGTCGCTGTCGACGTCGTCGCAGAGCTCGGAGGCGTTGGGGTAGGTGGACGCCTCGGCGTCGTCGCAGTCCTGGCCGGTGCTGCCGCCGCGGTCCGGGTTCTCCGAGTCGTCGTAGCCGTCCTCGTCCGCGTCGAACTCGTAGGTGTCGCCGTCGCAGGCGCTGTCCACGTCGTCGTAGGGGTCGTCGCTGGCGCCGGGGTAGACCTCGGAGGGGTCACGCTGGGTGCCGCCGTTGATGGCGTCCATCTCGGTGGGGATGTCGGTGGTGGCGACGTCGTCGTCCCAGCAGTCGCCGGTCTCGAAGTGCGAGGTGAAGTCAGCCCAGTTCGGGCAGGTGGCGACGTACTCGTCGCTCACGAAGCCGTCGAGGTCCTGGTCGCCGTCGTTGCCGTCGCAGTTCTCGTCCTCGCAGTTGTACCAGAGCTCCTCGACCGAGTCGTCGGGGTACTTCAGCTCGTTGTCGTCGTCGCACTCGTCGCAGCGGTCGTAGGTGTCGCCGTCGCTGTCCCAGTCGCTGTCGCCCGCGCAGTCCTGGTCGAGGCCGTCGTAGAACGTGTCCACAGCGGCCGGGTTCACGTCGGCCGTGGTGAGACCCATGGCCGCGAGCAGCTCGTCGAGGCTGTCGAAGTCGCCCTCGAGATCACAGCGCAGGTCCATCGCGTCGTCCGCGACCGAGCCGTCCGCGCAGTCGTCGCCGTAGCTGCCGTCCGCCTGCACGTCCCCGGCGCTGTCGAAGCCGTCGCCGTCCTGGTCGAAGTCGCTGTTGCCGCCGCAGTCCTGATCCGGGCCGTCGTACCAGGTGTCGGTGGCGTCGACGTGGACGTCCGCCGCCGTGATGACCGCGAAGCCGGCGACCGTGCCCATGCCAGCGGGGGTCAGGTCCGGGTCGTCCCAGCAGTCGCCCTCGGCCACATGCGCCGGGAAGTCGGTCCAGTCGTAGTCCAGGCCCGCCGGCACGTAGCCGTCGCCGTCCTTGTCCGCGTCGTTGCCGTCGCAGTTCTGGTCGACGCCGTCGTACCAGATCTCGGCGACGCCGGGCCCGATGTTCGGATCGTTCTCGTTGCAGTCCTCGCCGAAGGGCGAGCCGTCACCGTCGAGGTCGATGGCGGTCCACTCCGCCCCGCAGGCGGTGAGGGCGGCCAGGGCGAGGGCCGAGAACAGGATGCGCATGAGGGACCTTCAAGAAGGGCAGAGACAGAACAGCGTACCCCCGCTGCAGGGTATGGATCAACCGCGCCGACCGGGCCCAGGGGACCTTGACGACGGGGCCCCGCGCGCTACCTGCACAGCCTCACCGGGTGCAAGCATGATCCAGGTCCAGAACCTCACCAAGCGCTACGGAGCGACGACGGCCATCGAGGACGTCAGCTTCACGGTGCCCAAGGGGCAGGTCGTCGGCTTCCTGGGCCCCAACGGGGCCGGAAAGAGCACGACGATGCGCATCATCGCGGGCTCTCTGGGGGCCACCGAGGGCCAGGTGCTGCTGGACGGCCAGGACGTCTTCAAGCACCCGCGCGAGGTCAAGCGCCGGATCGGCTACCTGCCCGAGGTGCCGCCGCTCTACACCGACATGACGGTGCGGGACTACATCCGCTTCGCCGCTCGGATCAAGGGCGTCGAGGACACCCGCGGGGCCACCGAGGCCGCGATCTCCAAGACGGGCCTGACGCCGGTGGCGCATCGCATCGTCGATCACCTGTCCAAGGGCTACCGCCAGCGCTGCGGGCTGGCCCAGGCCCTGGTCCACAGCCCCGAGGTGCTGATCCTCGACGAGCCTTACTCGGGCCTGGATCCCGCCCAGCGCGTCGAGATCCGGGTGCTGCTCCAGTCGCTGCTCGAGGACGACCACACCATCGTCCTGTCCACGCACGTGCTGGCCGACATCGAGGCGCTCGCAAAGCGCGTCGTCATCATCAACGAGGGCCGCATCGTCGCCCAGGACGACATCGCGCACCTCGGCCAGGACAGCCAGACCGTCGAGCTGCAGCTGGCCCGACCCGAGGGCGCGCTGGAGGTGCTGCGAGCCCTGCCCGAGGTGCTCACGGCCCAGCAGATCGACCGCGACCGCTTCCGCCTGCAGACCCGGGACGACCAGCGCGCGACCCTGGCGGCCGCGGCCGTGCCCTTCGGCCTGCTCGAACTCCAGGGCCGCCAGCGGCTCGAGGACCTCTTCCTTCGCCTGACCGGAGACCACAGCTGATGCGCAACATCCTGGCCATCGCCGGCCGAGAGATCCGCGCCTACTTCGCGACGCCCGTGGGCTGGCTGGCGCTCTGCGCCTTCCTGGTCATCACCGGCATCTTCTTCGTCGT
>CALGIB010000919.1 GCA_937915955.1 uncultured Pseudomonadota bacterium | reverse complement strand
CTCCTCCGCGGCCTTGGCCTCGGCGGCGGCCTTGGCGGCCTCCTCGTCGTCCCAGCTGAGGGAACCGGTCTCACCCTCGGAGAAGAAGCTATCTTCCCAGTCTTCGAATCCGTCGTTCTTCTTGCCCATCGAGACGACTCCAAGGCACAGCGCCGACAGCTACCCGCCGCCTTCGCCGACACGCCTCTGCGGCGCGCACACCAGTGCCAGTACACCCCTTTCCTACCACCGGTCCCGGGCCCGATTCAACGGGGGGCCCAGGGCTTGACCTCAGCCTTGCGAGGGACAGACGCCTGTGGCGCTCAGGGCAGGCTCGGGAGCGTCGCGATGATCCACTTGAAGTCGTCGTCGTTGAAGTGGAGCCCGGCGCCCAGGTAGCCCGTCGGCATGCCGTGTCGGGCCGCCATGATCACGTTGTAGGCGCCCCCCTGTACGAAGACGTGGGGGTAGGGCTCGACCTGCAAGCCGAGCTTCAGGTTCGGGGTCCCGTCCAGCAGCGGATAGCTGCCGTAAGCGAAGTCGTAGAGGTCCGCGGACAGCCGGATCCGGTCCCGCCAGAGCAGCGCATCGGCGCCCACACCGCCCGAGCTGTCCTTGACGCCGAGCCGGAACACGAGGTGGTTGTAGCGGCGGGCGAACTGGAAGGTGAACCGGATCCGGTTGGTACGGACGTACTGGTCGTAGCGCGTGCCCAGCTGAGGGTTCTCCACGCTGCTGAAGTCGAAGCTGCCCAGCGGATGATCGACGAACTCGAAGACGTACCAGTAGTCCTCGCGGGGCATGATCTGCATTCCCAGGGCGTTCCGGGACTGCAGATGGAAGGGATTCTCGGCCAGGGCGCCGCTGCTCGGCTGGGCGCCCGCCAGCACGAAGCCGTCGTAGTAGACCTCGGTCCGCAGCTTGCTCACCGAGCTGACCATGCTGTTGACCTCCCTGAGGGTGATGTTCACCTCGCTCAGGGTCGTCTCGACCTGCCGCACCGGCCCGTCGTCGTTGATGAGGGTGCCGATGGTCCCCTCGCCTCGATCGATCTTGCCAGTGATGGAGTTGATGTCCTCGAGGCTCTGGTTGAGCTTCGTGTTCGCCAAGGCCAGGCCGTCCAGCTGCTCCTCGACCGTCATGCCCGTCGCGCTCACGATGGTGTTGAGGCTCTCGGAGACCTCGCGCAGGTTGCGCGCGATAGCCGTCACCTCCTCCTTGTTCGCCGTGGAGAGCTCGCGGACCTCGGCCGAGAGGGTCTCGAGGTTCCGAACGGTGGCGTCCAGCGAGGACTTCACGCCCTCGTCCTCGAGGTACTCGCGCAGCGCCGCGGTGATGGCGCTGACGTCTTGCGTGATGGTCTCGAGCTGCCCGGAGAGCTCGTCCACGTCCAGGCCGTAGGGGCGCATCGAGAGCTCGTCCCCGTCGACCAGCAGCCGCTCGCCGCCGCCGGGCAGGACCACCACAGACTTGTCCCCGAGCACGCCGGAGGAGCGAAGCTCCCCGAAGGAGTCCGAGGGCACCTGCACGTGCCCGGCCATCTCGAGGTGCAGGACGGCCTCGGAGCCGTCCAGGCTGATCTCCCGCACCGACCCCACCGGGACGCCGGCGACCACGACCTGGGTGGTCACCTTGACGCCCTGCGCCGAGGGCACCCGCGCCAGCAGCGTGTAGCCCTCGAGGGCCCCGCTGGGGCGATCGTCGGTCTGGACGATGAAGAAGGCCGTGAAGAGGGCCGCGACGATCGCCAGGAGACCGACCTTGAACTCGTTGGACCAGCCCTTCATGCGCCGCGCCAGCCTACTCGACCGTCATCGGCCCGTCGAGGCGACCCTCGACGAACTGCCGCACCAGGGCATCTTCGGTGCTCTGGAACCAGCTGGGTGGTCCCTCGGCTGCCTTGCGACCCTCGTGCAACATGACGACGTGGTCGGCGATGCGGAAGCAGGCCTGCATGTCGTGGCTGACCACCAGCGTCGTCAGGCCCGGGTGGGCGCGATGGGTGTCGACGATGAGCTTGTCCACGGCGGCCGTAAGGATGGGGTCGAGGCCCGTCGTAGGCTCGTCGTAGAGCAGGATCTCCGGGGTGTGGACCAAGGCCCTGGCCAGGCCCGCGCGCTTGCGCATGCCCCCGGAGAGCTCCGAGGGGTTCTTGTCCGCCGCGAAGAGCAGGCCCACGTCGCTCAGCGCGGCGCGGACCCGGGCGTGTATCTGCTCCTCGGCGAGCCCCGAGTGCTCGCGCAGCACGAAGGCCACGTTGTCGAAGACGCTCATGCTGTCGAAGAGAGCGGCGTTCTGGAAGACCATGCCGAAGCGCAGCCGGAGCTTTCGGCGCTCGGCGCCGCCCAGCCGCCAGATGTCCCGGTCCCCGACGAAGACCTGACCCTCGTCCGGGCTCATCAGGCCCATCGCGTGCTTGAGCGTGACGCTCTTGCCCGTGCCCGAGCGGCCGATGATGACCGTGATGCGACCCCTCGGGATCTCCATGTCCAGGCCGTCCAGCACCTGAAAGCGCCCGAAGGCCTTGCGCACCCCGCGGAAGGCGAGCGCGACCCGCTGGGGATCCGGCGGGAGCTGGCTCAGATCCAGATCCCCGTCGACATGAGCAGGTCCGTGAGGAAGTAGTCGAGGATGAGGATGGTCACCGAGGCGACCACGACGGCTCGCGTCGTGGCGCGACCAACGCCCTCGGCCCCGCCACGCACGTACAGGCCCTGCGTGCAGCCGACGGCCGCCAGCACGAAGCCGAAGACCGAGGCCTTGGCCAGGCCCCAGACCAGATCAGGCGGGTCGGCGTACCACCAGGTCCGGTAGAGGAACGCGCCCTCGTCGATGCCGAGCAGCTTCACGCCCACCAGCCAGCAGCCGGCCATGCCCACGGCCGTGAAGATGGCGGCGGCCAGCGGGACCATCGTGACGCCGGCCACCAGCCGAGGCGCGACGAGGTAGTCGATGGGGTCCACGGCCATCGCCTCGAGCGCGTCGATCTGCTCGGTGACCCGCATCGTGCCGATCTCGGCGGCCATCGAGGAGCCCGCCCGAGCCGTGATCATCAGCGCGGCGAACACAGGCCCGAGCGTGCGCGTGAGCGACAGCGTCACCGTCGAGCCGGTCAGCACCTCGGCGTTGAACAGACCGAAGCCGTAGGCGGCCTGGAGCGCGTAGACCCCGCCGATGAAGCCCCCGGTGATGACCACGATGGTGAGGCTCTGGACGCCGACGAACTCGAGCTGCTTGAAGACCAGCCGAGGCCTCCAGGGGGGGCGGAAGCTGGCCACCACGCCCAGGCCAGTGACCCGCAGGTAGCGGCCCAGCTCCTCCACCGGTCGGATGAGGCCGCGGCCAACGCCCTCGACGAGGCGAACGATCACCCGTGCCGCCGCGGGACGCGCTCGGAGAAGCCGCACAGGATCTCGTAGGCGATCGTGCCGGCGTGGCGCGCCAGCTCCTCGGCGCCGATGCCCGGCCCCAGCAGCTCGACGGCGTCGCCAGGTCGGACCTGCCGCGGGACCTCGGTGACGTCGACCAGGATCATGTCCATGCAGACGGCGCCGCGCACCGGGCAGCGCACGCCGTCGATCAGCACCTCGGCCCGGTCGCTCAGCGACCGCGGGTAGCCGTCCGCGTAGCCCACCGGCAGCGTGGCCAGGCGCGTCGGCCGCGGCGCCACCCAGCGGCGGCCGTAGCTGACGCCGTAGCCGGCCGGGATGTTCTTCACGAAGAGCACCTCGGTCGTGACCCGCATCACGGGCCGCAGGTCCAGACCCAGGCCCGGGACCGGCGCGATGCCGTACAAGGCGAGGCCGGGCCGGACCATGTCCATCCGGGCCTCGGGGAAGCAGAGCGCGCCCGCGCTGTTTG
>CALGIB010000918.1 GCA_937915955.1 uncultured Pseudomonadota bacterium | reverse complement strand
TCCGTGTCGGCGTCGGTGTCCGAGTCGGTGTCCGAGTCGGTGTCCGCCTCGAGGCTCGAGTCGTCGGTCACGTCCTTGTCGCCACAGGCCAGGATCAGCAGCAGGGTCAGCATCGCTCCTCCGTCGGGGGAGGCTACCCCTAACCCCCGGGCGTTAGGTTTCGGCAGCGGACGGAGGCAGCGTGTTTCTAAGCTTGATGACCCTCGCTCAGGCCGGTGACTTGGACTTCGGCTACACGCCGAACCCTGGACCGGGCGAGAAGCCGGCCTTGTTCGTGACGCCGATGCGGGCGGCCGAGGAGCTGGTCATCTCCTGCCAGAGCGGGGGACGCAGCTTCGACAAGGCGCTCTCGGGTGTGGCAGGCGGGACCAAGGTCACCGTCGAGATGGCCCGCCTCAGCGGGGTCACGACGGCCGAGTGCTACGTGCGCGTTCGCTTCACGGACGGCTACGCGGAGGAGACCACCGTGCCGATCGAGTGGGCCTTCGCGGGCAAGCTCTCGGTGGACCTCTCCCGGGCGAGCGCGGACGTGACGGAGCACACCCTTACCGTGCAGGTGACCGGCCCTGTCGACTCGGCCACGATCGTGGCCTACGGCGCTGGCCACGCCGAGCTGGACCGGCGGGTGGTCGAGGTCGGGGCTGGCCCGGGCGAGCTGATCCTGCCCTGGGCCGGCGACCCCGCCGACGTGGTCCTGCTGGACGTCAAGGTCGAGAACTCGATGGCCTGGGCCGGCTTCACCTTCAGCCCCTGGTTTCTGGACATCCCGCACGAGGACGTGCTGTTCGAGTCCAACAGCGACGTCATCGACCCTGACCAGGAGTACAAGCTCGAGCACACGCTGTCGGAGCTGGACGAGGTGCTCGCAAAGTACGGCGACATGGTCCCGGTCAAGCTGTACATCGCCGGCTGCACGGACACCGTGGGCGAGGCCGGGCACAACCTGGAGCTGTCGCAGCGCAGGGCTAAGGCGATCGCCAAGTGGTTGAGAGCGCACGGCTATTCGTCGCCGATCTACTACCATGGCTTCGGCGAGGGGCTGCTGGCCGTGCAGACCGGTGACGGGGTCGACTCGATCAGCAACCGCCGCGTGCTGTACCTGGTCGGGTCGCAGCCGCCGCCCTCGGGCAGCGGCATCCCTGGCGTGAGCTGGAGGCCGCTGTAGCGGGGATCAGTCGGGCTTCTTGCCGCGGAACAGCCGCTTGAGCGTCTGGCCGATGGGGGCGGTCAGGAGGTCCTTCCAGGTGGCATCCTGGTCGTCCTTGAGCTCCGTCACGGGCAGCACGGGCTTGTTCAGCAGCTTCCGGAGGCCCGCGAGCGAGGCCTCGGAGGTGGCCAGCTCCTTCCAGGTGTCCTCGGTGCTCGCCGCGGGCTGGCCCTCGGGTCGAGGCACCGCTCGGATGGCCCTGGCGATGTGGCTCCAGACGACCTTGCCGACGTCCTCTCCGCTGAGGTCGCGGGCCACGAAGTCGTCCAGCGCGAAGGCCTCGACGACGGCCTTGTTGGGCATGCCACGGGCCTTGTGGCCGTGGCCGAAGCGCCCGTGACCGATCAGGAGCGTGCCTCGCCCGACCTTCTCCCGGATCGCCTTGGCGGCCTCCAGGCCTCGGAGCCCGAGCACCACGACCAGGGGCTCGAGCGAATCGAGCTTGGCCAGCGCCTCGGCGGCGCTGCGCGCCTGCTCGACCTGGAAGCGCCCGGACAGCGCGATTCGAACGCCCTCGACGTGGCGCGCGTCACGCTCGATCACCAGGACGAGGGGCTTGCTCACGGGCCCAGCGTAGCACGCAGATCTACAAATTCCGATAGCGCGAGAGCGCCGTCTCCATGAGCTGCGCGACCCGATGCAGCACCTCGGGCTGCAGGACCGCCGCCAGCCGGACCTCGTCCCGTCCTCGGCCCGGATCGGCGTAGAAACCGGATCCAGGAGCGACCACGAAGCTCTCACCCTCGTGCTCGAAGTCCGCGGCGAGGTAGCGCGCGAAGGCCTCGGTGTCCTCGACCGGCAGCCGGGCCATCAGGTAGAAGGCCCCCCGGGGGCGGCTGACCTCGACGCCATCGATGGCGGAGAGGCCGTCGACGAGCACGTTGACCCGCTCTCGGTACAGCTCGCGCTGATCCTCGTACACCGACTCGGGCAGCGTCAGCGCCGCCATGCCGATGTGCTGCGCCAGCGGCTGGGGCCCGAGGCGGGCCTGGCCCAGGCGCTCGACCTTCTCCATCAGCAGGGCGTTGCGGCTGATCAAGAAGCCCAGCCTGAGCCCGCAGGCCGACCAGGTCTTGCTCAGCGAGTCCACGCAGATCGCGACCTCGGCGGCCTCGGGGAACTCCAGGATCGAGCAGGGGGCCTCGTCCAGCCAGATCTGACGGTAGACCTCGTCCACGATCAGCAGCTTCCGGTGGCGCAGCGCCCAGTTGACCAGCCGCTGCAGCTCCGACCGGCCATAGACGGCCCCGGTGGGGTTGCCCGGGTTGGCCACCACCAGGCCCTTCACGCGCTCGTCCACGGCGGCGTCGAGCTCCTGGTCCGAGGGCAGCGCGAAGCCCTGGGAGAGGTGGGTGCGCAGGGGCCGGATGCTGGCCCCGCAGATGGACGCGAAGCCGTTGTAGTTGGTGTAGTAGGGCTCGGGCGCGAGCAGCACGTCCCCGGGGTCGCAGGCCACGGTGAAGGCGAAGAGCAGCGCCTCGGAGCCGCCGGTGGTCACCGCCACGTGGCTGGCCTCGAGCTCGGGGCACCAGCGCCGGTGGTAGGTCGCCGCGGCCTCTCGACAGGCGGGCTCGCCCGAGGCCTGGCCGTAGCCGAGCACCCTGGGCTGGAAGCCGCGGATGGCGTCGATCAGCGGAGCGGGCGTGGGCACGTCGGGCTGGCCGATGTTCACTCGATGGAAGTGCACGTGCGTCCGAGCCCGCGTCGTGGCGTCGAGCTTTCGGATGGCGCTCTCCTGGAGGGAGAGCACGCGCTTGGAGAGGCGGGGCATACGAGGTCCTGTCAGCGGAGCCGGAAGACCAGCGTCCGCTCGTTCTTGTTGCGCTTGATCTCGACGACGAGCTTCTGCTTGCGCCGCACCTTGCGGTAGGCCTTGATGGCCTGGGGGATGCTCGTGATGGGCTCGCCGTTGACAGCCTGGACCACGTCACCGCCCCGGAACCCGAGCTGGTAGAGGTCGTTGCCGCAGCGGACGCGCTTGATGCGGAAGCCCTTGACCTCGCCGTCTCGACCGACCTGCCAGAAGGTGTTGGCCAGCTTCTCGGCCTCGCGCAGGTGGTCCACGTAGTAGTCGACCAGGTCCTGATCGACGTCGTAGATGTCGCCGCCGGCGGGCCGGATCGCGGGGTTGTCGGGCAGGCAGGCCTGGGCCTTCTTGCCGTCACCGTCCTGGGTCTGGCCCTCGACGCGGCCGCCGGCGCGGAGGCTGTCGGCCACCTCCTCCTCGCTGGGGGTGCTCTTGCGCGTCGGCGTGTCGCTGTGCTCGGGGGCCGGGGTCTTCCCCTGGGGGTCGATCTCGGGCAACGGGGCGTCCGTCCTGCCCTGGCTCGACTCGGCCTCCGGGCGGGCCTTGGGCTGGTTGACCAGCTCGTCGGTGACCTCGATGACCTCGGCGCTGGCGTCGGGGAAGGGGATCATCGACATGCTGGCCATGTAGACGGCCGTGCGCTCGTCCGGCGCGGTGATGGAGGCGTCCCCGAGGGTGCCGTTCTCGTAGGCCACGCCCAGACCCAGGGGCAGCACGAAGCAGCCCAGCACGAACGCGTGCGCTGTGCACCACTCGGCGACGTCGCGGATCCGGCGCTGGGTGGCCTGCTTCACGCGGGGACTCTATCCGCGTCGAGCGCTCTCCACCCGGGTCGCGACGAGCTCTCTGGCTGTGGCGGCTTCACGGCTCCGTAGACCCTCGAGGCGGTCGAGGAATTCATCGCGCAGCGGGGCCTCGCCGCCGGTCTGCTCGTAGAGGTCCAGCGCGCGCCAGGCGTAGCGGAGGATCTGTACGGTCTCCAGGCCCCCGGGATCGTCGAAGAACCAGCCGCAGGACGTGAACATCATCAGGCGCGCGTTCTGCATCTGGAGCAGGCTGAGCAGCCGCTCGTCCTCGATCGGACCGACCTCGTGCCAGGCGTCCCGGAGCGACCAGGGGTCTCGCTCGCCGCAGTGTTCGACGAAGTGGGCGTCCAGGCGGTCGCGGAGCCAGCTCAGCGCGGCCCGCAGCGGCGCCCGCCAGGTCTGCTTCAGCGAGCGGGCGGGGTCGATGGCGCAGCCGCAGTTCTCGGACCAGCGACCGACGCCGTGGGCGCAGGACCAGGAGCTCGGCTCGATCAGCCGCGCCTCCCAGCTCGGGGGGTGCTCGGCCAGGTAGGCGGCGTAGTGGGTGAGCTCGACCTCGGGCTCGGCGAGCAGCCGCTTGAGCGCGAAGGCCAGCGCCATCTCGCCGTGGCGGTGGTGATGACCGTAGGACTCGCCGTCGGTGGCGATGGAGACCAGTCCCCCAGGGCGTCCGGCCTGGATCAGCCGGCGCGCGAAGCCCGCGCCGTCGTGCAGCAGCCCCTCGAAGGCGACGCCCTGAGAGGTGGGCCCGTCGTAGAAGAAGACGACGATCGTGCGGCCCGAGGGCAGCGCCACCTGGTAGGGGCGACTGCAGTCCAGGTCCCCGGCCGGTTGCCACGGCTGTGCATCTTCGGCGTCGATCCCACGCACCTGGGCAGCCTGTCGGGGAGCCAGCAGAGTGAAGGTGATGCCCTCTTCGGCGAGGATCTCGAGGGTGGACGTGCTGACGGCCGTCTCGGGCAGCCACATGCCCCCGGGGGCCCGCTGAAAGCGCCTCCAGAAGTCGGCGATGCCCCAGCGGACCTCGGTGCGGCGATCCCGGGGGCTGCACAGCGGGAGGATGGCGTGGTGGTAGGCCTGGGCCATGGCGCAGCCGTGCCCGGTGCGCTCCACCGCCATGCGGTCGGCCAGGACGATGTCGTCGTGGACCCGGGGATGCTCCGCCTCCAGCCATCGCAGCAGCGTGGGGCCAAAGTCAAAGCTGATGTAGGCGAGATTGTTCAGTCTTTCTGCGACGGATCCGTCTCGGGCCAGGATGGCGGCGCGGGTGTTGGGGCCGTAGCACTCGGCGGTGATGCGGTGGTTCCAGTCCGGGAAGGGAGCGGCTGTGGGCTGCAGGTCGACGCGACCGGTCCAGGGGTTCTCGCGGGGCGGCTGGTAGAAGTGGCCGTGGATGCAGACGTAGCGCTTCAAGGCAGCGTCTCCGCGCGGGCCTTCTGCGGCTTGAGGAAGAGCACGCCCAGCGGAGGCAGGGTGAGGCGGACGCTCTGGGCCTGGCCCTGCCAGGGCGGCTCCTCGCTGCGGACCCAGCCTCGATGGCTCACGCCGCTGCCGCCGAAGTCCTCGAGATCGGTTGACAAACACTCTCTCCATACCCCAGGGACTGGGACGCCCACGCGGTAGTCGTGGCGCACGATGGGGGTCAGGTTGGCGACGACGAGGATGGGCGGGGCCCCCGGAGCGTGGCGGCAGAAGGCGAGCACACTCTGACCGTCGTCGTCCAGCCCTGTCCAGCTGACCCCCTCGCCCGCGAAGTCCTGTGCGTGCAGGGCGGGCTCGCGCCGCAGCAGGCGGTTCAGGCCGCGGACGAGGGCCTGGATGCCGGCGTGCTGGGGCCGCTGAAGCAGGCCCCAGTCCAGCTCCCGGTCGTGGCTCCACTCCCGGCGCTGGGCGAACTCCATGCCCATGAACACCAGCTTCTTGCCGGGCTGGGCCCACTGCATGGCCAACAGGCAGCGGACGTTGGCCAGCTGCTGCCAGGCGTCCCCGGGCATCTTGTCGGGCAGGCTGCCCTTGCCGTGCACCACCTCGTCGTGGGACAGGGCCAGCACGAAGCTCTCGCTGTCGGCGTAGACGCTGCGAAAGCAGATCTCGTCGTGGTGGTGGGCGCGGTGGATGGGGTCGCGCTCCAGGTAGCGCAGGGTGTCGTTCATCCAGCCCATGTCCCACTTCATGCCGAAGCCGAGGCCGCCCTCGAAGGTGGGGTGGGACACGCCGGGCCAGGCGGTGGACTCCTCGGCGATCATCATCACGCCGGGGAAGTCCCGGTGCAGGACCTCGTTGAGCTCCCGCAGCAGCGAGATCGCCTCGAGGTTCTCGCGCCCGCCCAGCTTGTTGGGCAGCCACTGGCCGGGCTGCCGGCTGTAGTCGAGGTAGAGCATGGAGGCGACGGCGTCCACGCGCAGGCCGTCGACGTGGAACTCCTCGAGCCAGTAGCGGGCCGAGGACAGCAGGAAGCTGCGCACCTCGGCGCGGCCGTAGTCGAAGACGGCGGTGCCCCAGTCGGGGTGCTCCCCGCGGCGCGGGTCGGGGTGCTCGTACAGCGGGCTGCCGTCGAAGCGGTACAGGCCGTGCCCGTCCTTGGGGAAGTGGGCCGGGACCCAGTCCAGCAGCACCCCGAGGCCACGCATGTGCAGGTGTTCGATCAGCCCGCGGAGGTCATCCGGGTCCCCGAAGCGAGCCGTGGGCGCGAAGTGGCCCAGGGCCTGGTAGCCCCAGCTGCCGTAGAAGGGGTGCTCCATCAATGGCATCAGCTCCACGTGGGTGAAGCCCATGTCCAGCAGGTAGTCGGCCAGGGGCTCGGCCAGCTCGCGGTAGCTCCAGTGGCGCCCGTCGGGGTGGCGGCGCCAGCTGCCGACGTGAAGCTCGTAGATGGACACGGGGCGCTGCCGCCAGCCAGCGCGGCGGTCCATCCACCGGCGGTCTCGCCAGCGGTGGGTGGAGCGGGTGATCACCGAGGCGTTGCCGGGGGGCAGCTCCTGGGCGAAGCCCATCGGATCGGCGCGCTCGGTCCAGGTCCCGTCCGCCCCCCGGACCGCGAACTTGTAGCGCTGGCCGAGCCCGGCGGTGGGCACGCCCAGGGACCAGATGCCGCCCCGGAGCTGCATGGGCAGGCCCTGCCAGTCGCTGAAGTCGCCCTTGAGGAGGACCTCCCGCGCGCGCGGCGCCCAGACGGCGAAGTGCGTCCCCGGGTCCTGGGGCTGAGCGCCCAGGAACGAGAAGACGCGGCTGTGATGGCCGTCGTGGAATCCCTGCACGTCGCCGTCGGTGAGCATTCAGCCTCCGCGCCCTCAGACCGGTCAGGCCGCGCTCGGACACGGCGGAGCCTCCAGGTGAGGCCTCAGGGCGGCGCCCCCTGGGCCTCAGTCCTCGGGGAAGGGCGGCGGGATGTCGCCCGGGTGTGCGGCGGGCAGGTCGAAGCAGAGCCGCTTGATGGCGTCGAAGAAGAAGGCCCCGGGGTTGCCCAGTGCGTTGATGTCGTCGGCCTCGATCACCTCGTCGAGCTCGGCCAGCATGGTCTGGACCTCGGCCCTCTCGAAGTCCGTCAGGTAGGACGACTCGGCCACCGAGGCGATGAGGGGGCGCGCCCCGGCGGCGTGCTCCGGACCGAGCTCGGGCTCACCATGATCCTCGAAGACCCTGTCATCGTTCGCGAAATAGGCCACGACCTGGAGCAGCCACCGGCTCTGTGCCCGCACCGAGCGGTAGTCGATGGTCTCCGAGTCGTCCCCGACGGTGTGATAGAAGGCCATGCCCGGGGAGGTGAACCAGACCGCCGGGATCGCGGGCTCCTGCTCGTAGAAGCGGTCCTGGTCGCTGGCGAAGATCGGCAGGATCTCACGATGCACGAAGGCCACGGGCACCTCGGAGTAGGGGACCAGCGCCTCCCACTGGGCCAGCAGCTCGGGGCTGCGCTCCAGGCCCATGAGCGCCAGCGGCCAGGCGTCGGGCAGCACGCCGCGGCCCATGGGGTCCACGCTGATCCCGAAGACGATGTCCTCGTGGGGGACCAGGTTCGCGTCCAGGAACTCGTCGGCGCCGACCAGGCCGCTCTCTTCGTCGTCGGTGAGGAGCAGCAGCACGCTGCGGTCGAGCTCGAGCTGCTGCAGGGCGTGGCCCAGCTCGATCACGGCGGCCACGCCCACGGCGTCGTCGAAGGCGCCGTTGAAGACCTCGCCCTCCTCGGTGACGCCGAGGTGGTCGTAGTGGGCCATCACCACGATGATCTGGCTGGAGAGCAGGGGATCGCTGCCGGGCAAGAGCGCGAGCAGGTTGGTGCTCGTCTCGTTGGTGGCCGGCGCGATCTGGCCGTCCTCGTCCAGCATCCAGCGATCCGAGGGGACCGAGCTGGCGTAGTCCCAGCCGTAGCCCTCCTCGAGGTAGGGCTCGAAGGCCGACAGCTCACCCAGGAGCAGGTCGCGGGCCGCGGCGTGGCCCGGGGAGCCGGGGACGCGACCGCCCAGGCTGTCGTCGGTGAGCAGCTCGGTCAGGCCCTGCACGCGGCGCCAGTCCATGCTGTCGAGGACCTCGGCGGGCACGATCTCGGGCAGGGCGTCGTCGTCGGGGGCGGAGCCGGTGCAGGCGAGCAGCAGGATCATGAGGGCAAGCTAGCATAGGGGTTAGGTCGGTGACATGCCTGAAGAGCTCCCCCCCCTCGATGCCTGCGGCTTCGTCCGCGTCCCGGCTGACACCGAGCTGTGGATGCGCTGCGACGCCTGCGACAAGTCCGACCACTTCTGGCTCGACGGCGAGCTGATCCGATGCCGCTGTGGCGCCCGCTACGGCTTCGCGCTCCGCCCGGACGGCGTCCAGGTCCCGCTGTCCGACCTGACCTTCGTCGACTTCGACGAGGGCCCCAAGCAGCTGGCCGATCTGGAGCTCGATCCCAAGCGGCTGGTGGCCCTGGTCCTCCTCGTCGTGGCCATCGCGGGCGGCCTGGCCTGGTGGGTCCTCGGCTGACCCGCTTCGGTGCAATCCACGGGACAATGGGGCGGATATCGTGCGGCTCCGTCCACGAGGTCCCCGATGCTGCTGATCCTGTCGCTCGCCTGCACCCCCGAAGCGTCCGACCTCACCGGGGCCGACGACAGCCAACCCGCGGCCGTCGACGACAGCGGGATCGACGCCGTCGCCCCGGAGGTCCTGGACGTCCGGGCCGAGGTCACCGACGTGCACACCGTCGTTCGCGTGACCTGGGCGACGGACGTGCCCACGACCGGGGCGGTGAGCTTCGGCGAGACCACCGAGCACGGGCTGCGGACCAACTCGACGGAGCTGGGCACCGAGCACTCGGTCCTCCTGCTGGGGAACGCGGCGGACACGCTGGTCTCGTTCCGGGTCGAGGTGGAGTCCGAGGCGGGCGTGGCGGGAGCCAGCGATCTCCTCGAGATCACCACGCTCTCGCTCCCGTCGGGGCTGCCGACCCTGACCACGACGGGCAGCACGGATCAGTGGGCCTACCAGGTGATCCCCTTCCAGGGCACCGTCTACGTCGTGGCGATCGTCGATCCCCAGGGGCGCACCGTCTGGTACGACCAGCTGCCGCCGGAGGGGAACCTGATGCGGGCGCTGATCTCGGCGGATCGGCGGAGCATGATCTACTGCCAGGCCGGGCCGCAGAACAACCTGGAACAGGGCAAGATCGTTCGTGTTTCGCTGGACGGTAGCGAGCGTGAGGAGATCGCCTTTCCCTTCGTGGACCACGACATGGTCGAGCTCCCCGACGGCACCCTCGCGGGCATCGTTGTCACCGCGGCGCCCGAGGGCTCGGAGCACACCGACCAGCGGGCCGACAGCGTCGTCGAGATCGCGCCAGACGGGACCCAGACCGTGATCTGGAGCGCCTGGGACCAGCTGGACTTCGAGGGCCTGGACCTCGAGCACGAGCACAACCTGACCCACGGCAACGCGCTGGACTACCTGCCGGAGTCCGACGACTACTTGTTGTCGATGAAGACGCTGGGGACGGTGGCGCGCATCGACCGGGCCACGGGCCAGACCGAGTGGCTGCTCAACGGCATGATGAACGAGTTCACCTTCCCGGAAGGCACTGAGATCGTTCAGATGCAACACCAGGTCGAGGTGGTCGAAGGGGGCCTGCTGATCTTCGACAACGGGCCGCAGAGCCGAGGCTACTCCCGCGTCGTCGAGCTGGCCCTGGACGAGGAGACGCTGCAGGCGGAGCAGGTCTGGGAGTACATCCGCGAGCCCAGCGTGCACGTCTTCGCCAAGGGGGACGTGTTCCGCTTCGACAACGGCGAGACCCAGGTCGTCTGGTCCATCAGCGGCGAGATCCAGAACGTCACGCCCGAGGGCGAGGTCACCTGGCAGCTCAACACAGAGCTCGGGCAGGCCATCACCTTCGTGCAGGTCGTGGATGATCTCTACGCTCGTTAGCCTGGCCTGTGTCCAGCCCGAGCCCGATGTCTCGGGGCCGCTGAAGGCCCCCGAGCCCAGCGGCGAGGTCCTGCTGGCGGACGCGCACAACTACAGCTTCCAGGGGCTGCTGGACGGGCCCTCGTTCCCCATGGCCCAGCTCCAGGACGTCGAGCTGGACTGGTCCGCCCTGACCACGGACCTGCAGTGCCACGAGCTGGACCCTGTGGGGGACATCGACACGCTCGGGCTGATGGTCTTCCCCTACCTCAGCGAGCAGGAGGTCGAGGCCGGGCTGTCCGACGACTCGCTCAAGCAGGTCGACCTGGGCGTCTACCTCGAGGTGCAGCCGGGCCAGCGGACGCGCGTGAGCCTCACGGACTTCACCTTCTTCGGGACCGAGGCGGAGATCGACCAGGTGTTCGAGCCGGGCCGCGGGACCTGGCTGATCTCGCTGTCCACTGGCACGCAGATCGGGGTCAACAACCGCATGATCGCGTTCCTCGAGCCCAGCGCGGAGAGCGAAGCGGTGCTGGCCGAGCTCGACGATGGATGCCCGGTCCTGGACTGGACGGTGGACCTCAGCTCGCTGCGTCAAGCGCCCGTACTGCCTGACGGTCCCTGGGAGATCGACTGGTCCGCGGTGACCGAGGACTCCCAGGGTGTGCCCTTCCAGTCGGGCAAGGTCAGCCACATCATGGTCGGTCGCTTCGAGCAGGACCTGCCCGAGCTCGAGGCGGGCTTCCTGGAGCTCGAAGGGCTGGCCGCGGAGCTCTACACCATGGAGCAC
>CALGIB010000917.1 GCA_937915955.1 uncultured Pseudomonadota bacterium | reverse complement strand
GACACCGACTCGGACACCGACTCGGACACCGACGCCGACACGGACACCGACAGCGACGCCGACGGTGACGCGGACTCGGACGCCGACAGCGACGCGGACGCCGACAGCGACACCGACGCCGACACCGACACCCTGCCCGACCTGAGCCAGGGGCTGGACCAGGACTACTGCGACAGCGCCGCCGGCAAGGAGGACTGGGCCGGGGCCACCTCCTACTACCTGGGCCTCTACGACTGGGACTCGGCGACGGCCTTCTCCGGCAAGGAGTCCTGGCTGCTCTACGCGACGAGCGAGTGGTCGGCCGGTGACTGCGTGCTGGTCTGGGACGTCAGCGGCACCAAGGGCGACACGGACGCCTGCGGAGCCTGCGACTACGGCCTGGCGATCAGCGCGACCCTCGACGCCACGAACACGACCTGCTCCGAGGCCATCACCTCGGGCGAGGAGACCTGGTCGAGCAACTACGACGTGGCCGAAGGCGGCGACGGCACCATCGACGTGTTCTTCGCCTCCAGCGGCAACCCACTGGGCGCGGGCTACGCCAACGCCGACGGCCTGACCTGGGTGTCCGACCGCAGCTGCATCTGGTTCTGATGTCCAGCGGGAGCACCAAGGCGGTCTACTCCGCCATCGCGGCCAACAGCGTCGTGGCCGTCGCCAAGTTCGGGGCCTTCCTCTTCACGGGCTCGGGCGCGATGCTGTCCGAGGCCATCCACAGCCTGGCGGACGTCGGCAACCAGAGCCTGCTGGCCGTGGGCATCCACCGCAGCCAGGCGGCCGCGGACGAGGAGCACCCCTACGGCTACGAGCGCGCCCAGTTCGCGTGGGCCCTGGTCTCGGCGGTCGGCATCTTCTTCCTGGGCTGCGGCGTCACCCTCGCCCACGGCATCCACAGCGCGCTGCACCCCGAGCCCCCGGGCGAGCTGGGGGTGGCCTTCGTCATCCTGGCGCTCTCCGGCATCGTCGAGGGCTGGTCCTACTGGGTCGCCCACAAGGCGGTGCGGCAGTCCGCCCAGGAGGCGAACATGGGGTTCATGGACTACGTCCGCGACGGCCCCGACCCAATGGGCGTCGCGGTGCTCATCGAGGACAGCGCGGCGGTGCTCGGCATCGTCATCGCGGCCGTGGCCCTGCTGGTGGCCGACCTGACCGGCAACGGCATCTACGACGCCATCGGCTCGATCTTCGTCGGCCTGCTCCTGGGCGTCCTGGCCCTCTTCCTCGTCCGCAAGAACAAGAAGCTCCTGATGGATCGGGCGATGGAGCCCGCGGCCCAGAAGGCGCTGGTGGACATCATCGCCGGCGATCCCACGGTCGAGGGCGTCGACGACGTCAAGGCGACCATCCTCGGGGCCAGCACGGCGCGCTTCAAGGCCGAGGTCAACTTCGACGGCCGCGAGGTGGCCAGCCGGGCGCTCGAGCACATTGACCTGGACGAGGCCTGGTGCCGCATCAACTCGCGCCAGGAGCTCGAGGGCTGGCTCGTCGAGTTCGGAGAGATGGTGCTGAACCAGCTCGACGTCGAGGAGCAGCGCATCGAGGACAACATGCGCGCGGCCCAGCCCGGGCTGAAGCACATCGATCTGGAAGCCGACGAGGACTGAGCCGTGCGATTGGTGAGCTGGAACGTCAATGGCCTGCGGGCCTGCGTGAAGAAGGGCTTCGTCGACTGGGCGATGGCCGACGGCGCCGACGTGCTGTGCGTCCAGGAGACCAAGCTCCAGGAAGGGCAGCAGCCCGAGGAGCTCTCGGCCCTGGCCGAGGCCGGGTACCGCGCGGCCTGGAACCACGCCGAGAAGAAGGGCTACTCGGGCACGGCGAGCTTCTCGAAGGTGCCGGGCTCCCAGCACCGGCTGGGCTTCGGCAAGGCGCGCTACGCCGCCGAGGGGCGCACCGTGGTCACCGAGATCGCGAGCAGATCGCCACGGTCCGGCGAGCTGCTGCTGGTCAACGGCTACTTCCCGAACGGGGGCCAGGGCCCAGAGCGGCTGGCCTTCAAGCTGGACTACTACGCCGACCTGCTGGCCTGGTGCGCTCTGCAGCGAGGCCGAGGCAAGGGCGTCGTCATCACGGGCGACCTGAACACCTGCCACCAGGAGATCGACCTGGCCCGGCCCGAGAACAACCACAAGACCAGCGGCTTCATGCCCGTCGAGCGGGCGTGGATCGACCGCTTCGTGGACGCCGGCTTCGTGGACACCTTCCGCATGTTCGAGCCGCGCGGCGATCACTACAGCTGGTGGTCCGCCCGAGGCGGCATGCGCGAGAAGAACGTCGGCTGGCGCCTGGACTACTTCCTCGTCAGCGAGGACCTGCGCGAGCGGGTCACCTCCGCGGCCATCCACCCCGAGGTGATGGGCTCGGACCACTGCCCGGTCAGCGTCGAGATCGACTGGTGAGCAAGCTGGCCCTGGTGCTGCAAGGCGGCGGGAGCCGCGGCGCCTACGAGGCCGGGGTGCTGCGGTTCATGCTCGACGAGATCGGGCCCAGGTTGGACAAGCCCCTGCGCTTCGACCTGATCTCGGGCACCAGCGTGGGCGCCCTCAACGGCTGCTGGGTGGCCGGCCGCGGCCCCACGCGCGACGCGGGTCGGCGCCTGTCACGCATCTGGCGCAACCTGAGCGTGCACGACGTCTGGCGCTTCGACACGATGGACCTGCTGCTCTCGCCGAACCGGCTGTTCAGCGGCGACCCGAAGTCTGGCGCCAGCTTCCTGGACGCCTCGCCGCTTCACCGCCTGGTGACCCGCCTCTTCCCCTTCGCGGGCATGCACGAGCAGATCGCCGCGGGTGAGCTGGACGCGGTCGTCCTGGCGGCCACCGAGGTGGCCACGGGCCGCTCGGTGCTCTTCGTGCAGCACGGCGAGCACATCCGTCCGGGCACGATCCCCTACCCCGAGATCGACGTCCGGAGCGTGAAGCTGCAGCCCCAGCACGCGCTCGCCTCCGCGGCCATCCCCTTCCTGTTCTCGCCCGTCGAGATCGACGGCCGGAGCTTCGTCGACGGGGGCGTGCGCCAGAACACGCCCATCTCCCCCGTGCTGAGGCTGGGAGCCGACAAGGTCCTGGTGCTGGGCGTGAAGCGCCCCTTCAGCCAGCGCAGCGAGCAGGCCCTGGAGGAGGTCGAGGACACCCCGAACCTCGTGTTCCTGCTCGGCAAGGTGCTCAACGCCTTCATGCTGGACCCGATCGAGCAGGACCTGTCCCGTCTCGAGCGCCTGAACCAGCTGTTCGAGTGGGGCGAGCAGGCCTATGGCGCCGGCTTCCTGGAGGGCCTGAACAAGGTCGTCGAGCCGCACCGGGGCGCGCCCTATCGCAAGGTCGAGTCCCTGATCGTGCGGCCCCGCGAGGACCTGGGCCGGGTCTGCGCCCAGGTCTACAAGCAGAGCCCGCCGCAGGTCACGCGGGCCTCGCGGCTGCTGCTGGACCTGATCAGCGATCGTGAGAAGGAGGAGGCGGACTTCATGTCCTACCTGCTCTTCGACAAGGCCTACACGAGCGTGCTCGAGCGCCTGGGCTGGGAGGACGCGCGCGACATGGAGGAGCGGCTGGCGGCGTTCCTCGCCTGACCACGGCCTGCCGACGATGTGCAAGCCGTGTGAACGAGGTGTCACGAAACGTCTTCCTGGGATCGCCCCTGAAATGGCTCGGTGTCTCACACGTCTTGTAGGCAGAACACGCGAGTGAGGTGGAGCGGCCCCTTCGGGCAGACCACGAATCAGGGAACCTCGGGCAATCTGTCAGCTGTGTGCCCCACCAGCATTCGCGACGCGGCCGGCCTCCGTTGATGGGGGGCCGGCCGCACTCCTTTGGGGTGGCGCTCAACGACAGGTGTGACAGGAATGTGACGGGGCGTTACTCGCCGCGGCCTTCGACCCCTGCCCCGAGAAACGGCCATGAACCTGCTCTTCCTCCTCGCCCTGTTCGCCTGCACCGGCTCCGAGGAGCTGCCCGTCGACTCCGACCCCGAGGCGGACGCCGACACTGACGCGGACGCCGACACCGACACCGACGCCGACTCGGACGCCCAGCCCAGCATCGCAGCGATCCAGGCCGGCTCCTACGAGCTCGGGAGCGTCGTGACGGTAGAGGGCGTGGTCGTCACCAGCCCCGACACGGGCAACGGCTTCTTCGCCCAGGACACCGACGGCGCCGACAACAGCGGCATCTGGGTCTACTACGGCGAGATCGAGGCCTGGGACGAGGCCGGCGCCGGCGTCGGCTTCGGCGACGAGGTCACCCTGAGCGGGGTCGTCACCGAGTACGCGTCGGAGGACGGGGACGCCACCCTGACCGAGCTGCAGCTGCTCGCCGTCGAAGACCTCACGATCACCGGCACGGCCAGCGTGCCAGCGTCGGTCGAGCTCAGCGACGCCGACTGGGCCGACCTGGACACCCTCGAGGGCGTCGAGGGCATGCTGGTGACCGTGCGCGAGGTGCGCGCCAGCCACTACATCGAGTGGGGCGAGTGGCTCTGGGGCGACAACATCGTCATCGATGACCTGTTCTTCGACTACGACGAGGAGCTGCAGATCGTCTCCGGAGTGGGCGCCGTCAGCGTCACCGGGAACGTGACCTACAGCTTCGGCAACTACAAGCTCGAGCCCCACGACAGCAGCGACTTCGTGGGCCTCTCCGAGCCGCCCTGCAACGCGGATCTCTGCGCCGCCGACCTGAGCAAGGGCGACCTCGTCCTCACCGAGCTGATGGCCGACCCCACCGCCGGGGACGACAGCGACGCCGAGTGGATCGAGCTCCGCAACGCCACCGACGGCAGCGTCGACCTCCGTCGCGTCAGCCTGGGCGACGACGGCGGCGAGCACCTGTTCCCCGACGAACTGATCCTGGGCGCCGGCCAGCTCCTCCTGGTCGGCCGCGGCGACGGCGACGAGTGGCCCTACGAGGTCACCCCCGAGGCCTGGTGGGGCGGCGAGCCCCAGCTCAACAACACGGGCGACAACCTCCAGATCCGCGTCGACGGCAAGCTCATCGACGAGACCGGCGACTACGGCGCGGCCGAGCCCGGCGTCAGCCTCCAGCTCGACGAGTCCGGCAGCTGGTGCTCGGGCACGGACGCCATCGGGAGCACCGGCGACCTGGGCACGCCCGGCGCGGCCAACAACGACTGCGGCTGAGCCACGGGCCGCAGGCCCCTCGGCGTCGGATTAGGGTGCAAGCCTCGACCCGTGACCGCCCATGCGGGTGAGGCTGGAACTCCGCGTATGCAGATCGCCCTGATCAACCCGACCCCGATCGACCACTACAGCCCCTGCATCCGCACGCTGGCGTCCTACCTGAAGGCCAACGGCCATCAGGTGCGGATGATCTTCCTGCCGGCGGACAACTACACCAACCGCTTCGAGCCTGGCTACATCAAGCAGATGGACCAGGCCCTGGTGGAGGACCTGGTCAAGCTGGTCGCGGACTGCGACGTCGTCGGCGTGTCGTTCCTGACCTCGATGTTCGACGTGGCGGTGCAGGCAACCCGGGCCATCCAGAAGGCCGAGCCCGACAAGTTCATCGTCTGGGGCGGCTTCCACCCCACGACCATGCCCCAGCAGGCGCTAGACTTCGTGGACGCCGTCTGCGTGGGCGAGGGCGAGCTCGCCTTGCTCGAGCTGGTGGACCGGCTGGAGGCGGGCGAGGACCACTACGACGTACGGAACTTCTGGTTCCGCAAGCCCAACGGCAAGGTCGTCGGCAACCCCCACCGGCCGCTCGTCCAGGACCTGGACACGATGCCCTACCAGGACTTCGAGCTCGAGGACGACTGGACCTGGGATCCGGCCACCTTCAAGCGCCTGATCAAGGTCGAGTGGGACTTCTTCAAGCACATCGTGCCGACCTACCCCGACCGGAACGGGGACCTGCGCATCAGCTACAAGACGATGATCACGCGCGGCTGCCCCCACAAGTGCAGCTACTGCGGCGTGGCCTTCAACCACGACCTCTACAAGGGCCAGAAGTACCTTCGCCGCCGCTCGGTCGAGCACATGATCGGCGAGATCAAGCAGGTCATGCGCCGCTTCCCCGAGGTGGGCATCATCCACTTCCAGGACGACGTCTTCTTCTCGACCAGCACCGAGGAGATCGAGAAGTTCGCCGACCACTGG
>CALGIB010000916.1 GCA_937915955.1 uncultured Pseudomonadota bacterium | reverse complement strand
CAGCCCGGGGTCGGCAGCGACCACTTCCCCTTCCTGGGCGAGGGCCTGGACGCCATCTGGTGTACGCGCCAGCCGGACCCGCGCTACCACACGGTCAACGACACGCTGGACCGCATCGACCTGGACCAGGCCGCGGCCGCGGTGCGCAGCCAGTGGGCGGTGCTCGCGGAGCTGGCCGAGGTCCCCCAGCGCTGAGGGGAGCCCCGGAGCGCTGTCGAGAAGGCCCCGCCCCGATAGGCTGCGCGCATGTCGAAGCTCCCCACCCTCCTCGTCCACGCCGGCGCCGAGCACCCCCAGGGTGCGGTCGTCGGCCCCATCCATCGCTCGGCCAACTACCTCCAGGACGGCGCCGCGACCTACGCGGGCGTGCGCTACCTGAGGCTGTCGAACTCGCCCCAGCAGCGCGCCCTGCACGTCAAGCTCGCGGCCATCGAGGGGGCCGAGTCGGCGCTGTCCTTCGCCAGCGGCATGGCGGCCATCTCGACCAGCCTGCTGGCGCTGCTCTCGAAGGGACAGCACCTGCTCATCCAGCGCAACGTCTACGGCGGCACGCGCACCTTCCTCGAAGACCTGCAGCGGTGGGGCATCGAGCACACCGAGGTCGACGCCACCCAGCCCGAGACCTGGCCCTCGGCCCTGCGCCCCGAGACCGCCGTGTTCTACGTCGAGGCCGTGAGCAACCCGCTCATGGAGGTGCCGGACCTGCCCGCCGTGCTGGCCTTCTGCCGCGAGCACGACCTGCGCTCGGTCATCGACAACACCTTCCTGTCGCCGCTGCAGTTCCGGCCCATCGAGCATGGCTTCGACCTGGTGGCCCACTCGGCCACCAAGTACCTGGCGGGCCACAGCGACCTGGTCGCCGGCAGCATCGCGGGCAGCGCAGCGCTCGTCCAGCGGGTCCTGCGCCAGCAGTCCCACCTGGGCGGCAGCCTGGACCCGGAGGCCTGCTACCTCCTGGATCGCGGCCTGAAGACGCTGCACCTTCGCGTGCCCTGGCAGGCCGCCAGCGCCCTGAGGCTGGCCCGCTTCCTGTCCTCCCACCCCGCCGTGGAGCGCGTGCGCTACCCGGGCCTGGAGGGCGACCCCAACCACCCGCGGACCCGGCTGTTCTCAGGCTGCGGAGGCATGCTGAGCTTCTCGCTCCGAGGCTCGGCCGAGGGCCTGCTCAGCCGCCTGCGCGTTCCCCTGAACGCCGCCAGCCTGGGTGGGGTCGAGTCCCTGGTGGTGCGACCGGCACGCAGCTCGCACCTGGGCATGGACCCCGCCGAGCGCGACCGCATCGGGATCACCGACCGGCTCGTGCGGGTGAGCGTGGGGGTCGAGGACCCCGACGACCTGCTGGCGGACTTCGAGCAGGCGCTGGGCTGAGGGGCCAGGCCAAGGGCTCAGCCACGCCTGCGGCCTTAGGGGCGACGGCGACGGCGAGCGCTGGGGGCTGGACGACGAGGGCCAGGCCTCGCCTCCCTGAGCGCGCCCGCGCCTGGATCCGACGACCGAAGAGAGCAGGTCGATCAGGCCGCGGCGGCGTGCCGTCGCAAGACCACGCCGAGGCCCGCGAGGAGCAGCGCCAGCCAACCCGCCGAGCGGGGGCCCGAGGCGCAGCCACCGGCCCGCTCGGGCGGCGACACCACCGCACACAGACCCTCCTCGGTGAGGGGCTCGAACCGACCTCGCGCCAGGGCCGACTCGGGGCGACGAGTCTGTAGCTGATCCAGGAAGCGCTGCGCCGAGGCGGGGTCGCGGTTGCGCTGCCAGGCGCCGCCCGTACAGAGCGCCTGCTCCAGCGCCGGGTTGTCGTCGGCCATCAGGTTGACGGCCTCCCAGGCCAGGTCGTGGGCCGTCCAGACGAAGTGGTAGCGGTGCTCGTTCGGCGGCCCGTGGGCCTCGAGCCGGGACCGCTCGGCCGCGCTGGGGTGCAGCACACGCTGGGCCAGCACCTCGTCCTCGGTCAGCCAGCTGGCGGCCTCCTCGTCGGGCTCCCCCAGCCGCAGCCCGCGGGTGTCCGCGCCCTGGTACCAGCCGCGCAGCACCCGGAAGTCCGGCTCCATCTCCGTGGCCAGCAGCTCCCAGCCGCTCCGCTTCATGCGAAAGGCGGCCTCCCACTTCGCGGTCCCCCGCTCGTCCTCCGACAGCGACGGATCCTCGCCCCGACGTAGTCCTTCGGCGACTCTGGAGGCGTCCCAGGACACCTCCAGAGGGAAATAGGGCAGCGCCTCGGGCCAGCGCCCCTCGCGCGCCAGCCGCCGAGCGAGCAGGTGGCGCGTCGAGGCCGGGACCTGGGAGGCGGGCAGGTCCTGGCCGTCGAGCAGGTCGTGGACCGCACCGTGGTTCCCGTTCAGGGAGGTGGGCTGGCGCTCCGGGAACCAGCGCTCCACGAACTCGATCAGCTCCTGGGTGCTCAGCAGGCGCTCGGCGACCCAGGCCGCGTCCAGCCAGTCGCCACCCTGGAGGAAGGCCTGGAGCGCCTCCGAGGGCCGATCGACCGCCACCAGCAGGATGCCGAGCTCGATGTGCGCGGCCTTGACCGGGTGGTGATCGTGGTGGGGGCAGCTGGCGTTGACCGGGTAGTCCGCGAACAGCGCCGCCTCGGGGCTCGGGAAGAGCTCGGTCGCCGCCTGCAGGTGCTCGACCGCGGCGTCCAGGTCGCCCTCGCGCAGAGCCAGCTTGGACAGCATCCACCGGGACATCGGCTCGTCCTCGGCGCGACGCGCCCAGGCCCCCCGTTGGCCAGCATGCGGATCTCGTCGTCGAACGAGGCGCGAGGGGCGTCCAGCATCTCCCGCCCGACCCAGGCCAGGCGGGGGTTGTCGAAGTAGGGACCGCAGGCCAGGGCGGGGCCAGGGAGGAGCAGGCCGAGCAGGAGCAGCTCAGGGCAC
>CALGIB010000915.1 GCA_937915955.1 uncultured Pseudomonadota bacterium | reverse complement strand
GCCCGCGCCCGACTTCGCCCTCGATGACCTGGACGGCAACACGCGCCGGCTGTCCGAGCAGCTCGGCCACCCCGTCGTGCTGGCCTACTTCGCCACCTGGTGACCCGTCTGCCCGTCCGAGGTCTCGGACGTCGACGCCGTCATCTACCAGACCTACAAGGACCGGGGCGTGCAGGTCTGGGGCATCGCCACCAAGGAGCCCGTGGAGACCCTCGAGGCCTTCCGCGACAGCCTGGGCCTGGAGATGCCGATCCTGGTGGACGCGACCGGCTCGACCCAGGCCGACTACAACCAGGAGATGCCCTTCCCGACAGGGGCCTACCCCCAGCAGTGGATCATCGGCGTGGACGGCAGCATCCAGTACTTCAACAACCGCTTCGAGGCCGACGCCGTGATCGAGGTGATCGAGCGCGAGCTGGAGAAGACCCCGTGATTTCCTTCCTGATCGCGCTGGCCTGCCAGGGCAGGGGCGGGCCCCCGGACCCCGCGGACGACAGCCCCGGGGACTCCACGCCCACCGACGACACCGCCGGGGACAGCGCGGTGACCTGGCAGAGCCTCCCCGGTTCGTGCAGCGAGCCCGCCGAGCTGCCCGCCGACCCCTTGACCCTGGTGGGCGCCAAGCAGCTCACCCAGGAGCACCCGGGCGAGTTCTTCGTCGAGCTGGTCGACGTCGAGCTGGGGCCGGGCGAGCTGATCTACGGCGCGGGCCAAGGCGGCCTGGTCGTCTACGACTTCACCGACGTCGAGGAGCCCCTCAGCCTGGGCAGCTGGCCCTCGCCCCAGAGCAACCCGCGCTTCCACCGGGTCGAGGCGCTCTCGGAGGCCGTCGTGGTGGCCGTCCACCGGGACCAGGGGCTGGAGTTCGTGGACGTCAGCGACCCCAACGAGCTGCGCCTGATCCAGGCGGCTCCCGGCCAGGGCATGGAGGGCATGGCGGCCGTCGGCGAGCGCCTGTACGTCAGCAGCCGGGACGGCGGCCAGCTGCGGATCTGGGACGTCAGCTCGCCCACCCAGCCCGTCGAGCTGGGCCCGATCTCCGGCATGCCCGAGAACACCTGGGAGCTGATCGACGCGGGCGACGGCTGGCTCTACGCGGCCGACCAGGCCGAGGGGCTGGTGCCGATCTCGCTGGCGGACCCTGACGCGCCGAGCCGGGGGACCGCCCTGGACCTGGGCGTGGGCGTGCAGTACGCGGCGGTCTACGGAGACTGGATCTACGCGGCCCTGGGTGGCGGCGGGGTCGCGGTGATCGACCGCAGCGACCCCTCGGCCCCGGTCGAGGTGCACCGCATCTCCAGCGCCGGCTCGGTGGTCCAGGTCAGCGTCGGCGAGGGCCTGCTCTGGGCGGCCGACCACGACGGCGTGGGCGTCTGGAGCCTGGAGGATCCCTCCTCGCCGAGCCCGCTGGCCCGGGAGACGAGCGAGCAGTTCGCGCTGGCGGTGGCCGCCGAGGGCGACAGCGCGTGGCTCGGGGACTGGAGCTATCTGGAGCGCTGGGACCTGGACCGGAGCATCTCCTCGCCCGAGGCCCGCCTGGACCGCAGTCAGCTGGCCTTCGAGACCAGCGGCGGCAGCCAGCTCGTCCAGATCACGAACTACGGCGGCGACACGCTGGTGCTCTCAGGCGCGACCGCCGAAGGCCTGGACATCGAGGTCTCGACCGCCGCGATCGAGCCGGGCGAGAGCGCGAAGCTGCGCCTGACCTGGGCGGGGGGCGAGCGCCTCGAGAGCACGCTGTGCCTGGCCACGAACGACCCGGACGAGCCCCTCCAGAAGGTCGAGCTGCTGGCGGGGGACACGCTGAGCTACCTGGGCGCGCCCGCCCCGGACTTCACGCTGACGGACCTGGACGGCGACACCCACAAGCTGTCCGAGCAGCTCGGGCACCCCGTCGTGCTGGCCTACTTCGCCACCTGGTGACCGGTCTGCCCGTCCGAGGTCTCGGACATCGACGACACGATCTGGGCCGAGTACGCCGATCAGGGCGTGGTGGTCTGGGCCATCGCCAGCCGCGAGGACCAGGCGACGCTGGAGAGCTTCCGCGACGCGCTGGGCATCGAGATGACGATCCTGCACGACGAGACCGGCCAGGTCTTCGAGCAGTACCGGCTGCAGTCGCCCTTCCCGACGGGGGCCTTCCCGCACGACTGGGTCGTGGGCACCGACGGCACCTTCGTCTACTACAACAACCGCTTCGATCAAGCCGCCATGGTCGCGGCGATCGAGAGCGAGCTGAACGAGTAGACCGGACGTCGATCCACCGCCGGGAGCGGCCGTCTACGAATCGTCGAGGCCGGGCAGGACCCACCAGGGGCCCAGGCTGAACAGGATCAAGCCGGTGAGGCCCAGCGTCTGGCCGTAGACCGGGCTCACGCCGGTGCAGCCGTTGTCGCTCCGCATCAGCATCAGGACCAGCACGCTGGAGAGCCCGATGGCCGCGCCGAGCCGAGCGCCCCAGGCCCGGCTGGTGAAGGCGCTGCCTGCGACGGCCAGGATCGGCGGACCCAGCAGCACCCATCGGAAGCGGGCCTCGTGCAGATCGAGCACCCAGAAGCGGGCCCAGAGAGCGGTCAGGGAGAGGGCGCCGATCACGCTGATCAGGATGGGGAGTCGCCAGGACACGAGGAGCGCCCGCAGGCCACCCGAGGTCAGGGCGAGCAGGGCGGCGAGGCCGGCGGCGGGCCAGAGCCAGGGGTCGGCGTCGAGGAGGCGGACCAGGGGGAGGAGCAGGAGACCGGTGACCAGGATCGAGCGCTTCATGGCCTGAGTGAGTTCAAGGGCCGTGCCAGGGCCGGATGGTCAAGCCCGACGAAGCCGCCCACCCCGGCTCAGTCCAGCGGCTCCCCGTCCAACAGGTCCGCGACCTCATCCCCCAGCTGGCACGCGTCGTCCCAGCGGTTCGCGTTGTCGGAGCTCTCGGGCTCCACCCCCAGCACCCGCCCGTCCCGGCCCAGGTCGTAGATGGACACCTCCAGCGTCGCCTTGGGCCCGCCGGGGTCCTCGGGCACCGCGAAGAAGGCGGTCAGGCAGTCGCTCTCCTCGCGCTCGACCGTGACCACCACCCCCACGTAGCGGGCGGCGACCGCCTCGCAGGCCTCGCGGAAGGCGACCTCGTTCATGCCCTTCATCGGAAGGGTCCAGCTCAGCTCGGTCATGCCTGCTCCGTAACGCTGGCGGCCGAGGAGAGGAAGTTCGGACGCGGGTCCGAGTGTAGGCTGCGCTCTCGACGGGAGCCGTGGTGCGACGATCTGCCCTGAGCGTGACGAAGCGGCGAGTCGACGCCGCGCTCGCGGAGTAGGCGGGTGGACTACCGGGGCATCCGCGTGCTCGTCACCGGGCCCAGCGGCTTCCTGGGCACCCCCCTCTGCGAGGGCCTGGTCCGCGAGGGCGCTCGGGTCCGAGCCCTGGTCCGCCCCCGCAGCAGCCCGAGCTGGCTGGATCGGTCGGAGCTGTCCGCTGAGATCGAGCGGTTCCAGGGCGACGTGCGCGCCCCGGACAGCCTGCGCGCCCCCGTCGACGGCGTCGACCTTGTCTTCCACCTCGCGGCCCAGACCAGCGTCCCCGACTCGGTGCGCGACCCCGCGCTGACCCTGCAGACCAACGTCGTCGGAACCCAGAACCTGCTCGAGGCCGCCCGCCGGGCCCAGGCCCGGGTGGTGCTGGCCTCCTCCTCGCAGGTCTACGGCCAGGCCCTCTACTCGCCCATCGACGAGGCCCACCCCCTGCAGGCCCGCTCCCCCTACGCCGCCAGCAAGATCGCCCAGGAGGCCCTGGTCCAGGCCTGGTCGGCCAGCTTCGGGCTGCGCGCGACGGTGCTCCGGACCTTCTTCACCTACGGACCCCGACAGTCGCTGGCCAGCGTCGTGCCCGCGGTCGTCTGCCAGCTGCTCGACGGGCCCCGCCTCCAGCTGGGCAACCTCTACCCCCAGCGGGACTTCGTACACGTCGACGACCAGGTGCGCGGCTACCTGCTGGCCGGGGCCAGCGAGGGGGTGGACGGCCGGGTCATCAACCTCGCGGGCCCGGCCCTGGTCTCGATCGGCGGCCTGGTCGAGCGGGTCGGCGCGCTCCTGGGGGTGAGCCCCCAGGTCCTCGAGGACCCCGAGCGCGTGCGGTCCAGAGGCAGCGAGCTGGCCTGCGTGGCCGGGGACTCCAGCCTGGCCGCCCAGCTGCTGGGCTGGCGGCCCGAGGTGGCCATCGACGAGGGCCTGGCCCGCACCGTCGACTGGTACCGCCAGCACCGTCAGCTGGTGACCTGAGCGCTACCGGCAGCCGCTCACGTCACACTCGAGCAGCTCGACCAGGCCCAGCTCGTCGGCCAGGCAGCGCGTGTTCAGGCCGATGTCGCAGGGCACGTTGTCCAGGCTGTCCTCGCCCATGTCCACCGACTCCAGGATCAGCCGGCGCTCGGCCTCGACGAAGACCAGGGAGATCGCGCCCCCGCCGCCGCTGTTGTCGGTGAACGTCGAGTCGCGGATGTCCGCGTCCTCCGTCAGCGTGAGCGCACCCAGGACGCGGCTCAGGTTGCCGGACACGCGCAAGCCCGAGGCCGTCAGCGCGCCGGCGGGGGCCAGGACCGGGCCGTTGAGCTCGTTGCCGGTGAGCGAGGCGTCCACCAGCTCCAGCTCGCCGGCGGTGACGCCCGAGGCCCCCGGGGTGTTCGTCAGGGCGACGTTGTCGGTGACCAGCAGACCCTCGATCCGGGCGGGGTGCTCCAGCGCCGCCAGCTCGCCGGTCATGCTGCGCAGGTCCAGCAGCTGCAGGTCCTCGATCTGCATGGCCTCGGCGTCCTCGCCGGCGGACAGCTCCAGCGCCCGGCCGGTGACCTCGAGCTCGGCCAGCTGCAGGCCCTGGATCTGCAGCGACTCGACCCCCTCGAAGCGGGCGGCCAGCGCCTCGGTGTCGAAGCCTCGCAGCGCGACGTCCGTCACGCTCAGGGTCAGGCCCTCGACCTCGACGGGCATCGTGAAGCCCAAGCCCTCCAGGCTCACGTCCGAGGCCACCCGCAGCACCCAGGGGTCGCCGTCCTCGCTGACGAGCAGGGTGCGGTCCGAGCCAGCGCCCACCAGGCTGAGGCGGCCGCGCAGGATCTCGGCCTCGGTCTCCTGGAGCTCCATCGAGGTCTCGTAGCTGCCCTCGCCGAGGCAGAGCGTGCGCAGCCCCCGCCCGTCGTCCATGGCCCGGTCGAGGTAGGCGTACAGCGCGCCGGTCTCCAGCCGGATGATCTCGCCGGGCTCGGGCGCGCAGCGGGGCTCCTCCGCGGGGGGCGGCTCGGTGCAGGCGAGGCTGGCGAGGAGCCACATGCCGGCAGTGTAGTCAGCTGCTCAAGGCTGGGCGACGGCCTCGTCGATGGCGGCGCGCAGCGCGTCGGCCTCGAGCTGGCGGGCGAAGTAGGTGACCTGGCCGTCCCGGTCGATCAGGACGTGCACGGGGAAGGGGGCCCAGGCCTGCTCGAAGGGGTAGCTGAAGTAGACGGCCTCGTCGGTGTCGAGCAGGACGTGGATGTCCTCGAAGACGCCGTTCATCAGCAGGAACTCGCGGGCGATGGCCTCGTCCTCGCCGGCGTTGACGAAGAAGGCGGTCAGCTGGCCGCCGTAGGGCTGGACGATGCTGTCGAAGACGTCAGGAACCTCCTGAGCGCAGACCGGTCACCAGCTGCTCCAGTAGGCCAGCAGCACGACCTCGCCGCGGTGGTCGGACAGGGTGGTCGTGGAGCTGTCGCCCGTCGGGTTCACGAAGCCCTCGAGGGTGAAGTCGGGGTGCTCGGTGCCCAGGAGGTCGTGGGTGGGCTGAAGCGCCAGGCTGCCCGAGGTCTCGTCGGGGTCGTTGCTGGTCCAGGGCAGCGCCAGCTCCTCGGTGACGCCCTCGGCCAGCTCGACGGTGAGCAGCCCGGAGCCGCCGGGCTCGAGCTGCAGGCTGGTGGTGGACAGGCTCACCTCGGGCGCGGGCTCCAGGTCCAGGCTCAGCTCGCGGGAGCCCCAGTTGGTGATCTTCAGGACCCGCGCGCTGCCGGGCGAGACCTGGATCTCCGGAGGCAGGTGCAGCTCGGCCCCGTCGGCCCCGGTGGCCTCGAGGAGCTGGAGCTCGCCCCAGCCGGCCACCGCGGCCAGGCCATCCTGGGCGGCGATGCCCATGGCGCTCTGGCCGGGCAGCTCGTGGCCGACGGTGACGGCCTCTCCGCCCTGGGGCCAGAGCGCCAGGGCGCTCAGCTCCCAGCCGGCGATCCACAGCTGCTCGCCGTCGAGGTCCAGACGCAGCGCGCTGCCTGGCAGCGACAGGGTCGAGCCCAGGCTCAGGGTCTCGCCGTCGAGCTCGACCAGGAGCACCCCGGAGCTGCCCAAGCCCACCGCGCCGCGGTCCACGTCGAGGTCCACGTCGCGGCCGGGCATGCCCAGGTAGTGGCGGTCCAGCTCGGCGGGGGCGCGGACATCGGAGACGTCCAGCAGCACCAGGTCCTGGTTGTCGACCAGCAGCGCGCGGTCGCCGTCCACCGCGATGGCCGAGCCGCGGGCGCCCTCGAAGCTGCCGACGGTCTGGCCGTCCTCGACGACGCGCAGGCCCAGGTGGCTCATGGCCAGGTAGAGCCGACCGTCCTGTACGTCCAGATCCAGGGCGGGTCCGTCGAGGCGATGGTCGTTGATCCAGCGGACCCCGGCGTCCTCGATGGCGTACTCGAACACGTCCATGGTCCCCTGGCTCAGCCAGAGGGTGTCGCCCTCGATCGCCATCCGGGTGGCCATGGGCACCAGCTCGTCGCGGAACAGCTCCGCGCCGGTCTCGGGGTCGGCCACCAGGAGGCCGCCGACGCCCACGAAGACGGGCCTACCCTGGGCGTCGAAGCCTGCGGGCCTCCTCGGGTTTCGAACCCCGCTCAGTCCCGGCGCATCGGCAGGTGGGGGATGCCGTCCTCGAGGTAGCCCGGGCCGCAGACGCGAAAGCCGAGCTGGCCGTAGAAGCGCTCGAGGTAGGCCTGAGCGGACAGCTGAATGGGGCCGGGCCAGCGCGCCTGGGTGCCCTCGATGGCCTGCAGCATCAGGGCTCGGCCCAGGCCCTGGCCGCGGCCGCTGGGTGAGCTGACCACCCGCCCGATGCAGGCCGCGTCCGGGTAGCAGGCCTGGGGCGGGAAGCAGCGCGCGTAGGCCATCAGGCCGCGCTCGTCGTGGCCGAGCAGGTGCCAGGCCCCCTGGTCCAGCCCGTCGGCGTCCAGGTAGGGGCAGGCCTGCTCGACGACGAAGACGACCTGCCGCAGCCGCAGCAGCCCGTAGAGCTCGTCGGTGGACAGCTCGGTCCACGCTCGCCAGGTCCAGGTGATCACGGCCCGAGTATCCACCGAACGGGCCGATGGGCAGCTTCCGGTCGCCCCGCCGACGCGGCGGTCAGAAGGTCTCCCCCCAGCCGGTGTAGACGCCCCAGCCGCTGTCGCTGACCGCCACGTCGACGCGCAGGACGTTGTAGGCCTCGGGCGGCAGGATGAGTCGAATGCCGCCTCCCCCGCCGGGGTGCAGGCCCTCGAGCCCGTCCTCGAGGATCCAGGCTCCGTCGACG
>CALGIB010000914.1 GCA_937915955.1 uncultured Pseudomonadota bacterium | reverse complement strand
AGCTCAGGCCCAGCGGCACCTGGTAGTCGCAGTCCCCGGGCTCGTCCTGCTCGTCGTGCAGGTGGGTGCCCAGGCTGTCCCCCTGGTCCACCAGCTTCAGCACGACCAGCTGCCCCGGGCTCAGGCTCGAGGTGTCGGCGACCGGCAGCCGGACATCGCCTCGCAGGGCCTCGCCGGTCTCGGTGAGCGACCCGCCGAGGCCGGGCCCCCGGATCCAGATGAGGCCTCCGTTCCAGGCCCACTGGGCGGCCTCGCCCCGCAGCTCGGTCAGGCTCCGCGGGAGCTCGAGCGCAGACTCGGGCCCCTGGCCGCGCAGCACCGTGCCGCTGACCGAGATCTCCAGCACGTCCTCGATCCGCCAGGTGCCTGCGGGCACGTCGATGACACCCCCGACGTCCAGGGCCGCCTGGAAGGCCGCGTGGTCGTCCAGGCCGTCGTCGGGGGCGGCGCCGAAGTCCAGCACGCTGGAGGTGGTGGGCTCGGACGGGAGCTCCCGCTCACCCGCGGCGTAGCCGGCGTAGGAGAAGTCCGGCAGGCGACCGCCGGGCTCGTAGAGCTCGCCGCGCTCGCCCCAGAGCTGGGAGGTCCCCGCCAGCGCCACCCCGAGGAGCAGCATCAGCGCTCGTCGAGGGTCTGTCCCGTGGTCTCGAGCTTGGTCTGGTCGCCGGCCTGCAGCGAGGCCTTGCCGGTGCCCGCGTCCTTGAGGCGGTAGCTGCCCAGGAGCCAGCTGATCACCATGGGCTCGAGCGAGGGGGCCTTGTTCAGCATGCGCGTGCCGTGGCCGGCGGACTCGAAGATCTCGAGCTCGTGGTAGCCGCGGGCCTGGCTGTCGATCCACAGGCCCGTCTTGGCGGAGTAGCGATCGTCCTTGCTCACCACGGTGAGCAGGGGGCGCTCGCCGTAGGTCTCGAGCGCGCCCTCGATGCTGATGCCCTTGTAGTCCATGCCCGGCGAGAGCAGCACCAGGCTGGTGATCGCCGGGTCCTCGGCGGCCACGGTCAGGGCCAGGTTGGCGCCGATGCTGGCGCCCAGGATGGCGATGTCCTGGATCCCCTTGTCCTTGAGGAGCTGCACCGCGGCCCGCACGTCGTTGTGCATGGCGGCGAAGTCCGCGTCGGTGGGCGTCTGGCCCTCGGTGGCGCTGCCGCCGTGGGCGCGCAGGTCCACCGCCACGCTGCTGACCCCCTGGGCCTTGAGCTTGTCGGCCAGGAAGCGCCAGTCCCCGGAGTCCCGACCCAGCATGTGGACCAGGACGACGCCGGACCTGGGCTTGGCGGCGGCCTCGTAGACGGCGTGCAGCTTGGCGCCGTCGGCCGCCTTGAGCGTGACGTCCTCGGCCATCGCGGGCGAGGTGAGCAGCGAGAGAGCGAACAGAGCGACGCCGAGCATTCCTGGACTCCTGTGGGGGTGCCTTCCCCGCGGGACGAGAGGGTACATCGGTCCCTCCGCGTCGCACCTAACCCCGAAGCAGCGCGTTCAGTTCCGAGAGCAGCTGCTCCAGGGACAGGCCGTAGCCCTGGCAGGCCTCGGCCAGGGTCTCGTCGTCACCGACCGAGCACAGGTCGCACTCCGGCAGGTCCCTCGCGGCGAAGATCGAGCGCACTCCGGGGTGCCTGGCCCAGGCCTGGTGCACGGTCATCTCCTCGGAGAAGGGCGCGGTGCGGGCGTGCAGGTCGGCCTCGAGGTGCCCGAGGCGATCCCGCATTCGGGCGACACGCTGCGCCAGCTCGGGGATCTCGGTGCGCGCGGCGCGCGTGGGCTGGGCGGCGAGCTCGACCTCGAGGGCCACGCGGGCTCGGAGGTGCTGGAGGAGTCGGTCCCTCAGCATCGGCGCGCGAGCAGCGTGCGGAAGGGCAGCTCCTCGCGGTCCTGGATCAGCTGGAAGCCGTGGCGGGCGAGCCACCCGGCGGGCTCGGTGTCGTGCCACTGGTCGAGGTAGGGCTCGTAGACGAAGCGCCCGAGCCAGCCGAACCACAGCCCGCGCAGCCCGTGGCGCAGGGCCAGGCTGACCAGGTCGGTCCGGACCTGGGCCGGGCCAGGCTCGGTGATGGCGAGCAGAGCCCCCCGACTCATGCAGGCGTGCAGGCGCGAGAGCGCGCCCTCGGCGATCTCGGCGGGGAGCTCGTGGAAGAGGAAGCAGGCGGCCACGGCGTCAAAGTACCCGCTGGGGAGCTCGCAGTCTTCGATCACGCCCTGGACGAAGCGCACGCGGGGGAACTCGGCGGCGGCGATGTTGAGCAGGTAGGGGCTGGGCTCGAGGCCCCAGACCTCGTCGACGCCGGCGTCCAGCAGCGCGGCGGCCTGGCGACCCGTTCCCGCCCCCACGTCCAGCGCGGTGCGGGCCCCCTCGGACGCGAGGCGCTGCGCGGCGGTGTCACGCGCCCCCTGGATCAGGCCCATCATCGAGAGCTCGAAGCCCCGGTTGTAGCCCTCGGCCTGGTTGTGGCTGTAGTAGCCGTTCGGCATCCAGTGGAACTCTTCGAGCAGGTAGTCCGGCAGAGGCAGGTCGGTCTCCACAGGCTCGGCGAGACCGACCAGGCCCTTCAGCGCCCGCGCCATGCCCGAGGGAGACCCGACCGAAACCCGGTCGGGCCAAGTCGGGGGGAGCTCTTGGACGGTCCAGGGGCGCGCCATCGCGGCGAGGATATCCCGCTCTACTGACCGCGCATGTACCAGAGGTGCGGACCCGG
>CALGIB010000913.1 GCA_937915955.1 uncultured Pseudomonadota bacterium | reverse complement strand
CGCCGACTAACCCGGACAGACCCGGCCGAGGGTGCCCTCGGGGGCCGCTCTGGCTTGCGTCCTCGCGGCCCGCAGGCTGACCTCGTCGGTGCAGCCGGCCTGGTAGAGGGCCCAGGCCGGCAGCGACTCGGGGCTGACGACATCGATGAGGTCCGGGGCGGGCGAGGCGATCAAGCCCAGCCCCCGGGCGGCCGGGAGCTGGTGCTCGTCCTGCCCGAGCAGCACCAGGCCGGCGTGCGCGTGGCTGGCCTCGTCGCCACTCGCGCGGGCGCGGAGGCGTTCGACGGCCAGGGCGCGCACGTCATCGTCACCCTGCTGGAGCAGCTGCAGGCAGCGAGCCTTGCGCCCGGGGCGATCCAGGTCCAGGCCCTCGTCCTCCTCGAACACCTTCAGGAGCCGCTCGGCCTCCTCGACCGTCGGCGCAAGCCCGGCCCGCGCTGCGCGGTCCAGCAGCTCGTCCTGGTTGGGGCCCAGCAGCGCGACGCCCAGGAACAGATCCCGGTCCTCCTCCAGGTCCAGCCGCTCCACCAGCTTCGAGGGCAGCGCGCCCGGACGGGTCAGCAGCACCTGCACGTCCTCGTCGCTGGGGTCCAGCCCCAGCTCGAGCTGGAGCCGGACCCGCCCGAAGCGCTCGGGGCAGGCCCCCACCAGCCCATCCAACCCGGGTCCCCGAGCCAGCTGACGTCCGGCCTCGCGGGCCAGGGCCTCGTCTGCGCAGGCTCCGGTCACGAGCACCTCGGTCAGCTCCTGACTGTGCTCGCCGCAGGCCATCAGCTGGCCGGCAGTCCAAGGCCCCGGCGTGGGGACGAGCCCACGGATCTCCGGCAGCTGCTCGGCCCGACATGCGGCCTCCACGACCTCGGCCTGGCTCTCGTCCGGCTCCCCCGGCAGGGCGGCCTCGAGCAGCGGCCGGGACTCCTCCCCCATCCAGGTCCACGCCTCGACGAGCAGGCGGCCTCGCTCCCGAGGCCGCCCCCGCAGCGCCAGCTCGTCCCTGTACTGCTGCAGCAGATCGACCTGACCCTGGATCAGCGTGGGGTGGGTCGCATCGGGCGAGGCCACCGGGGCGCTGGAGACCTCGAGCACCAGGTCCTGGCCCAGCTCGGGCAGCTCCAGCACGCGCACGTCCCGGAAGACCTCGCCGTCCCGCTTCCGGCCGTGCAACAGCTCGCCGCCAGTGGTGTAGGCGCCCCGCCAGGTCTCCACGCCGTCGGTCACGACGACCAGCTCGACGTGCTTGTCCGGGAACATGTGCTCCACCAGCATCAGCGGGAGCACGATGACGCAGAGCGGCGTGTGCCCGCAGGCCCCGCCGCCGCCGGGCGGCTTGACCACCGTCTCCTGACCGACGACCACCCCCGGACCTTCCAGCGCGTGGGCGTCCTCGAGGGTCAGCGGCACGTCGATGACGCTGACGGTCTCACGACCACCGCCACAGGCCAGCGCCAGGCCGATCAGCGAGGCGCCTAGGGCGCCGAGGAGGAGCCGGGGTCGGGGTCGCACGAGCTGCTCTCCTCGGTGGAGGCGTCCGAGCTGCCCTCGGCGCTGCCGTTCAGCTCGTTGTACTCCAGACGGATCCGTCCCACGCCGCCGTCGCCGCCCAGGCGGGTGTGGCTGGTCTCGCCCTCGCCCCCGCTGGCGTCGACCGAGCCGGCGTAGAGCGTCATCGTGTCGGCCACCAGGAAGATGCTGCCGCCCGCGCCGCCGCCTGCGCCGTAGGTCCAGCTTCCCTGGGCCGCGTTGTCGGTGGACTGGCCCCGGGCTGCCAGCCCCAGGTCGCCCTGGGTCTCGATCTCGAACGCTGCGACGTAGAGGATGCCGCCGCCGTCACCGCCGGGGCCCGGGGTGCCGCCCGAGGGCGTGGTCGTGCCCCGCCACACGCCGCCACCGCCGCTGCCGAAGAAGAGCGCGGACAGATCGGCGTCGCCGTAGGTGTCGCCCGCGTAGGGCGCCGTGGCCGAGCCACCCGTCCAGCTGTCGCCGTCGGTGGCGCCGCC
>CALGIB010000912.1 GCA_937915955.1 uncultured Pseudomonadota bacterium | reverse complement strand
CGCCGCGCGATGAACGCCACGGGACCCGAGGCCGAGGCCTTGTGGGACAGGATGCTGGCTGAATTCGAAGCCATTGCGTCAACCCCTGTGGATCCAGGAAATGACGAGGGGCCGTTCTGGGCAGTGGCACAGGCGATGGACGCGGGGCGGGTGCGAAAAGCGCTGGAGATCGTGGCGCAGATGGCGGAGACACCGGGCTGGACCTACCGATTAAACGGTTCGCGTGCTGCTTTGGCTGGGCGTCTCGCCGTTCTTGGCCACCTAGACGAGGCCACCGATTGGACCACCAAGCTCGACCCGCTCGATGATTTCGTCATTCATTGGCGGTCGATACTCTGGGGGGCCGTGATCGGAGCGCGTCGGGTCTGGAAGCCGGGCCACGGTGCATCGGGGCTGCCTGACGGTCTCGATCTGCATCAGGTCTTTCTCCAGATGGAGCGTATCGAAGGCCCGCCCCCCACCGACACGGAACGTGCTGAGTGGCGACAACTGGTGGCCAGGGTCTCGACAAATCGGGATCTGCTGCACGAATGGATCGACGACTGGGGTGGGGATGTCGACGAGTCTCCATGAGGTTGCGGTGCGGGTCCTTTGAGCGGTTCCGAAGGTGGGTGTCACAGGATCGCTCATGGTCCGCCGCCATTCACCTCTCCGAAGTGGGAGCTGATCATCACCCTCACGCCTGTGGGACGGCACCTTGCGAAATGTAGAACCTGCGTACACCACGCACACACCGGCCCTCGAGAACGGCCCTCCTTGGCCCCCTCCTGTCGGCTCCTGTCGCTCGTCGTAGAGCAGCCCTGACCCCGATAATGACGCATCTAGGCAGGCGATTCCGCGAGGCAGACCCACTCCCGCCGCCTCCACTTCTTTTCGCTGAGAAGTCGATGAACACGACGTTCTCGCGTTGCCTCCTGCGACGCGGGACACGTGTGGGACACAGCGAATCGAGCATGCGCCGGTCGCTGTCCGTGAGGGTGATCTCGCGGACGGGGCCGGCGCTGTCGCTCAGGCCGTCGAAGCTCGGCTGGGTGTCGAGGTCGACCGGCGGGATCAGGTCGACCGCGGCGCGCAGCGGGAGCGCGCTCGGGTCGGTGTAGATCCCGCGAAGGCCGAGGGAGTGGCCGACGAGGAACTCCACTGCGTCGCCGTCTGCTCCTGCTCGGCGGAGCTCGGAGACGAAGCCCTTACGGAAGCTGTGGTGAGGACGCTGCTGCCAGACCTCGGGGCGGACGCCGGCGCGCTGCCAGCCACGGGTGAAGTCGCGCGGACGTGCCAGGCGCTCGCGGTCGCCGCCGCGGTGGCGGTTGCTGGTGACCAGGTGCTCGCCGCGCGGCCTGTCACCGAGGTGGTCGACCAGGTGGCGGGAGACGGGGACGACGCGGCCCCGCTGCTCCTGGCGGCTCTTGCCGAGTTCGCCGCGGATTCGGAGGCTGGCGTTCACCAGATCGACGTCGTCCCAGGTGAGCGACATCGCCTGCTGGACCCGGAGCCCGGTGAACCGGAGGACGGTGGCCAGCTCGCGTTGCCAGCCGGAGAGGGCGGAAATGCAGGCGTCCATCTCGGCCCATGTGGGGGCGACGGTCGGAGCCGCGGGCTCGCGCTTCATCCGGAGCTTGCGCGGGGGCGGGATCTCGGCGCCGGACTCGTCGTTGTCGTACAGCCAGGCCCAGGCGAGCTGGATCACCTCGACGATCTTGCGGCGGGTGGCGTCGGAGCGTTCGCGGCCGTGCAGGCCGTTGTGCTTGAGCGCGGCGTGCCAGTCGGCGAGCATCCTGCGGGTGAGTACGGTTGGGGGCAGCGGTCCGGTGCCGTGGACCTGGTTCAGGTAGCGGAGGAACAGGTCGAGGGCGCGGGCGTAGCGGATCGCTGTGTTCGGCTTGAGCACGCGTGCGCACTCTTCCGCGTAGTCCTTCAGGAGGAGCCGGAGATCCGCCTGCGAACGTGCGTCACGAGGCTCCCATCGTCGGCCGATGGCGAGCGCGTCGTCGACCTCGTTCTGGAGCCGGCGGGCGGCGGCCTTCGTCGGGCACTGCCGGCTGCGCCGCCTGCCATCCGGGTCACGCCAGCGCACGCGCCAGCCTCCATTTCTTCGGTCGATACTCGCCATCGGTTCACCTCTATCCACCACTGGTCGACGTCATCGGCCAGCCAGCGGTACTCGGGTCGGCGGACCGATCCGATGTTCACCCAGGGCTGGTCGATGTGGTCGGGGTTGTCGTTCATGCGGGCCCGCAGGGTCTTCGGGTCGACGTCCAGGTGGAGGAGGACTCGCTTGTGCCGCCACCAGGTTGACGTAATCCTGGCGGCTTCGGGGGCCGGGAGCTTGCGAGCCGCGGAGGTCACGGCAGCTCCAGGGCGTTGATCATCTCGGCCAGGGCCTCGCCGTGCTCGGCGCGGCGCTTCCACTCGGCGGCCTGGCGGAGGGTGGTGCGGAGCTTGTGCTTCAGGCGCTTCACGTTGTCGAAGGCGGCGTCGCGCGAGTCGCGGGCGGCGTCGAGGGCGGACTCCAGCTCGTCGATCCGGGCGAGGGCGTCGTCGCGCTCGTCGGAGGCTTCGTCGAGGCGGTGGTTCTGGTCCTGCACGGCGGTGGCCAGCTCGGCGCAGGTCGGACAGGGGACCGGCGTGCGGCAGACGACGCCACGGACGGGTTTGCCGCCGTGACGGTAGAGCCGGATCCGCAGGCGGGTCCCGGGAGGGAGTTCGGCGGCCAGATCGCTGAGCCAGCCCCGAAGCTCGTCGGCTGGGCCGGTGCGCCACGAGCCCACCTGCTCCTCCCGCCGATCGGGGTTGACCCGGGCGACGGAGAGGTAGCCGGCATCGAGGTTCTCGGCCTCGGTGAGCAGCTCGTCCAGTACTGGCTGGTTCTCCCATTCCATGTTGGTACACTACTCACGTCAGCCGACAGTATCAATCTCTCAGAGAAAGTTTCGTCTCCCCGTGCCACGAAGCCTCCATCGCGGCCCCCAGCTGGTGCCTGCAACGCCGCTTCCCAGCGGGCCCGGCAAGCGGATCCTCATGCAGGAGGTCCTCGGGCGCGTGGTGTGGATCGTTCGACGCGGCCTGGGAGCGTCGCAGCAGCAGGTCGCGGATCAGATCAACCTGCCGCCCTCGACCGTGAGCAAGCTGGAGCTCGGGAACGTGAGCATGGCAGTGCACCACCTCGACGCGTTGGCGGGGGCGTTCACGGTGATCGACGGCGAGCTGCGCGGGGATCGGGCCGAGCCCTGGGAGGGCTGGGAGCTGCACCGGATCGCGGACGCGATCGCGGGCGAGCTGAGCGATCG
>CALGIB010000911.1 GCA_937915955.1 uncultured Pseudomonadota bacterium | reverse complement strand
CGCTGGGCTCGGGCGGGGGTGGCGGACTGCTTGTGTACACCTCCGGCTCCACCGGCGACCCCAAGGGCGTGCTCCTGGGCGAAGGCCACATCGGGGCGAACGTGCGCTTCGCCGTCGATCACTTCGGCTACGACGAGGCCTGGGTGACGGGCTCGGTGCTGCCCCTGTTCCACACGTTCTCTGTCATCCACGATCTGCTCACGATGCTGGTGTGCGGCGGCCACGTCGTCCTCACACCCGGCTTCTCCATCGCGCGCCTGAAGGCGGCGGCGTCCGCGTTCGTGGAGCACAGGGTGCGCTCCTACGCCGGCGTGCCCATCATCTTCGACATGATGATGGCGATGCGCTTCCCCCTCCCCGACTCCATGGTGTTCGCCGTCGCCGGCGCGGCCCCGCTCGGGGAAGGCACCCGAACCCGCTACGAAGCCCGGTACGGACACCCCATCCTGCCCTGCTATGGACTCACCGAGACGACCTGCTTCGCGACCGTCTCGTCACCCGGAGGTGTGCGACCGGGGACAGTCGGCCGACCGGCGGGCGTCGAGGCCGACGTCGTAGACGAACAAGGCCAGCCCCTGCCGCTCGGACAGACCGGGGAGATCACGCTGCGCGGCGCCTCGGTGCTGACCGGCGGCTACCACGAGCTCCACGGCCAGCACGCCGAGGTCTTCGCGGCCCAAGGGTGGTTCCGGACCGGGGACCTCGGGCACCTGGACCAGGACGGGTACGTGACCATCACGGGCCGGAAGAAGAACATGCTCATTCGCGGCGGCGAGAAGGTCTACCTCGAAGACGTGGACCGCTGCCTCGAGGAGCACGCCAGCGTGTCCGAGTGCTGCACCGTCCGGCTCGAGGCGGTCCGGCACGAAGACCGGGCCGTCGCCTTCGTCGTGCCCTCCTCACAGGACCTCGACCCCGGGGCGCTCACCCTCGCGCTGGCAGCCCACGTCGTGGCCTCGCTCGGGCCGCTCGCCCGTGTCGACGACTTCGTCTGCGTCGAGTCGATCCCGAGGTCCGGCTCGGGCAAGCCGCTGCGAAAGGTGCTGCTGGATGGATACCGCTCGTGAAGGTCGACTTCCACACACACCTGGCCACCCTGGAGGCCCTGCCCGAGGTGTTCTTCGAGGGGCAGCGGGACAACATCCGCCGCCTGATGCCGCCCGACCTGCCGGCGAAGGTCCGGGAGCGTGTCCCGGACCGCTTCGGCCTGGGCCCCGAGGACGCCCTGGGTGACCGCCACGTCGCCGAGATGGACGCGGCCGGGATCGACCTGGCGGTGTCGCTGATCATCGACTTCGGCCTGGCGTTCCCAGGGCAGGTGCCCGAACTTACCGACCTGTTCGCCACCCATCGCGCGCTCGCCGACCGGCACCCCGGACGGTTCCTGGTGTTCGCGGGCGTCGACCCGCGGCGTGGCGTGCCGGGTCTCGAGCTCTTCGAGCGGTCGCTGGTGGACTGGGGCTGCCGGGGGCTGAAGCTGTACCCGCCCTGCGGCTTCTCGCCGAGCGACCGTCGGCTGGACCCGTTCTACGCCCTGTGTGCCGAGCACCGCGCGCCCGTGGTGATCCACACCGGACCCACCACACCGAAGCTGTCCTTCGCCCACACCCACCCCTCGGATGTGGACGACGCGGCCTGGCGCTTCCCAGGCGTCGACTTCGTCCTGGCGCATGGCGCCGTGGTCCACACCGAGGCCGCCGCGCTGCTGGCCGAGTACCGGCCGAACGTCTATCTCGACACCTCGGGCTTCCAGGCCGAGCACCGGCGAGGCCGCTGGGGGTCGACCCTCGGCCGGCTCAAGGAGCGCGGCCTCGTGCGGAAGATCCTCTACGGAACCGACTGGCCGGTGCATCGCCAGTACGGAACGCAAGCCACCTGGATCGAGCGACTCGCGGGGGGAGACGGCGGCCCGCTGTCCCCCGCCGAGGTCCGCTGGATCCTGGAAGACAACCCTCGTGAGATCCTGGGTCTGGAGCGATGATGACGAACCGAGACGAACAGATCGAGACCGCGCTGACGCTCTTGTCCAGCTACGTCGGACGGGGCCTGGTGGACGGGGACGAGACCCGCGCGCTGGTCCTCGCCGAAGCGGGCGTCTCGTCGCTGGCGCTGGCCTCCATCATCGTCGAGCTCGAGGACAGCATGGACCGGGAGTTCGACTTCGAGGCCTTCGCGGGCATGGAGACCGTGGGGGACCTGCTGCGAGCCACCGGGCTCACCTGACCCGCCGAACAAGGAGAGAGAGATGGTCGAGATCAAGCTGGCCGAGACGGACCAGGACGTCCTGGCGACCTACCGCGTCATGTCCCAGCTCCGGGGTCACGTCCGAGAAGAGGACTACGTCGCACAGATCGCCCACCAGCGCGAACACGACAACTACGCCGTCGCGGCGCTCTTCGACGAAGGGGTGATCCGCGCCGTCGCCGGCTTCCGCCTGGCCACCGGACTGGCGCTCGGTCACTACGTCTACATCGACGACCTGGTCTCGGACAGCCAGGTGCGGTCCAAGGGCTACGGCTCCAGGCTCATGGCGTGGGTCGGCGAGTACGGGAAGGCTCGCGGCTGCACGAGCCTGCACCTGGACTCGGGCGTGCAGCGCCACGACGCCCATCGGTTCTACCTGCGCGAGCGCATGGACATCGTGTTCTTCCACTTCCGCTCGGCGCTGGACTGAGTGCGCCGCAGCGCGCTCCACGCCGAGCACGTGCGGCTGGGCGCCGACATGGGCCGCTACGCGTGGGCCGGCATGGCCATGCCCTGGGACTACGGCGCCCCGCTGGCGGACGAACAGCGCGCGGTCCGGGAGCGCGCGGGCCTGGTGGACACCTCACAGCTGCAGGTGGTGTCCGTGCGGGGTCCGGGTGCCGTGGCCTGCCTGGAGCGGCTCGTCCCCCGGCGGATCGAGGACATGGCCCCGGGGATCAGCCGCTACAGCGTGGTGCTGTCGAGGTTCGGTCGCATCTACGACGAGGCGCTGATCCTGAGACTGGACAGGGACCACTTCTGGATCTCCCACGGCTGCGGCGGCACGCAGAAGCAGCTCGCCAAGCTGGGAGGCGAGGTCGAGGTCGAGCCTCTGAGCGACCTGCACGTGCTCGCGGTCCAGGGCCCCTCCAGCGCTGAGCTCCTGGCGCCGCTGGTCGACGGGCCGCTCGGGCTGCCGTTGCTGGCTCATCGGCCCGCCACCCTGGCAGGGCACCCGGTGCGCCTGTCCCGGACGGGGTTCACGGGGGAGCTCGGCTTCGAGGTCTTCTGCGCGGCGACCGACGTCGGGTCCCTCTGGGCGGCGCTCCTGGACCAGGGGCTTCTGCCCTACGGCTACCGCTGCGTGGACCTGCTGCGCGTCCAGGCGGGGTTCCTGCTGCATCCCACCGACCTGTCGCTGGCGGGCTCCATCTGGGAGGCGGGCTTCGGCTGGTTGATCCGCGGCAAGCAAGCCGAGTTCATCGGTCACGAGGCGGTCGCTCGGGCACGGGGCGCGGCCAGACACCGCTTCGTCGGGGTCCGTCGCCCCGGCGAGCGGGCTGTCGCGCGAGGCTGCCCGGTCCTGCGCTCGGGACAGCCCGTCGGCGTGGTCACGTCCGCGGCGTACTCACCCGCCTCGGACGAGACGCTCTGCATCGCGCGAGTCGACCGCGCCGAGTCGGGCGTCGGGTCCGTGTCGCTCGGGTCGGTCCTCGGCGGCTTGACCGAGCTGCCCTTCCGCGCGCGGCGGACCGGCTGACGGGATCCCCTGCAGGACCACGCTCAGCCGCTCCCGGCCTCGTCCAGACCGTGCTTCTCGATCCGGTAGGCCAGGATGTGCCGCGGCACACCCAGCTGCCGAGCGGTCTTGCTGACGTTCCAGCGGTTGCGCAGCAGGAAGTGCTCGATGACCTGGACCTCGATGTCCACCAGCGAGATGCCCTCGGGCAAGGCCTGAAGCCAGGTCGTCGAGGAGGCCGCGGTCAGGCGCTCGGGGGCGAGATCCTCGACCTCGATGACCGGACCCGGGGCGAGGATGGCGACGCGCTCGCAGAGGTTGCGCAGCTCGCGCACGTTGCCCCGCCAGGCCCGCGCGCGGAGGGCGTTCAGGGCCTCGGGGGCGAAGACCAGCGTCCTGGCGCTGATCTCCTCGAGGAAGGCGAGCACCAGCGGCTCGATGTCCTCGGGGCGGTCCCGCAGCGGCGGCACGTCCACGCGCAAGACGTCCAGGCGGTAGAGCAGGTCCTCGCGGAAGGCCCTCTCGGCCACCAGCTGATCGAGGGGGCGATGGGTGGCGGCCACCACGCGCACGTCCACATCCACCGGCACGTCGCTGCCGACGACGTCGACCTGGTGCTCCTGCAGCACCCGCAGCAGCTTGGCCTGGACCTCCAGCGGCATCTCACCGATCTCGTCCAGGAACAGCGTGCCGCCGGCGGCAGCCCGGAAGCGCCCCTGGCGGGCCCTGTCCGCGCCTGTGAAGGCGCCCTTGCTGTGTCCGAACAGCTCCGCCTCGAGCAGCGGCGCGGGGATGGCCGCGCAGTTCACCGCCACGAAGGGAGCCTCGCCCCGGGCGCTGCGACCGTGGATCCGTCGCGCGACCAGCTCCTTGCCCGTGCCGCTCTCGCCCACGATCAGCACCGGCGCCGAGGCCAGGGCCACCCGGTCGCACATCTGCAGCACCTGGACCATGGCCGGCGAGGCCGCGACCATCGGCCGCTCGACGCTGCGGAGCCGCTGGTTGTCGCGACGCAGCCGGCTGGTCTCCAGGGCTCGGCTGACGGTGAGCTCGAGCCGAGCGCGGGAGAACGGCTTCTCGATGAAGCTCCAGGCCCCCGCCTTCATGGCCGCGACGGCCCGATCCACGCTGCCGTAGGCCGTGATCACGATGACGGGCACCCCGGGCGCGCGCGCGCTCACGGCCTCGACCACCTGCAGTCCGTCCACCCCGGGCATGTTCAGGTCCGTGATGACGAGCTCGTGTCGGCTGGGCTCGAAGCGACGCAGCGCCTCCTGGCCGGTGGCGACCACGTCCACCTCGTGGCCCGCCTTCTGCAGGTTGAAGGCGGCGACCTGGCGGATGGTGGGGTCGTCGTCGACGAAGAGGATGGCCATCAGGGGCCCTCCTTCCGCGCGCTCCAGCGCATCTGGGCGTGCTTGACCAGCAGGTAGATCGCGGGGAGCACCACCAGGGTCAGCACCGTGCTGCTGGCCAGGCCCCCGACCATCGGGGCCGCGATGCGCTTCATCACGCGGGTGCCGGTCTCGGTGCCGAACATGATGGGCAACAGGCCGATGGTGGTGGTCGCGACGGTCATCAGCTTCGGGCGGACGCGGTCGACCGCGCCCTCGGTGATGGCCGCCTGCAGGTCCGCCAGCGTGACCATCTTGCCGCCCGCCGCGTAGCGGTCGTAGGCCTCGTCCAGGTACACGAGCATGACCACGCCGGTCTCCGCGGCCAGCCCCAGCAGGGCGATGAAGCCCACGCCTACGGCCACCGACAGGTTGTAGCCGGTCAGATAGAGCAGCCAGACGCCGCCGATGGGGGCGAAGAGGATGGTCGCGACGAGCACGATGAGGCTCTCGCTGAACCGCCGGAAGTGGGCGTAGAGCAGCACGAAGATCAGCGCCAGGGTCAGCGGGATGACCAGCGCCAGGCGCTCGTTGGCTCGCTCCATGTACTCGTACTGACCGCTCCACTCGACGCTGACGCCCGGCGGCCAGGTCACCTCGCGCTCGACCACCTCCTTGGCCCGCTCGACGTAGCCGCCGATGTCGTCGGTGGTCAGGTCCACGTAGATCCAGGCCGTGCGGCGAGCGTTCTCGCTCTTGATGGCCGGCGCGCCCTTGCTGATCTCGATGTCCGCGACCTGGGCCAGGGGCACGGTGTGGCCGAGCGGCGTGGGCACCGCCACGCTCCGGAGCGCCTCGATGTCGTTGCGCAGCTCCCTCGGGAAGCGCACGTTGATGGGGTAGCGCTCGAGGCCCTCGACGGTCCAGCTGACGTTCATGCCGCCGATGGCCGAGGTGATGACGCGCTGTACGTCGGCCACGTTCAGGCCGTAGCGGGCGGCGTCCGCGCGGCGGACCCGGATGTCGATGAAGTTGCCGCCGACCACGCGCTCGCTGTAGACGCTGGCGGTGCCCGGCAGGTCGCTGAGCGCACCCTCGATCTGCTGCCCGAGCTCGTTGAGCTGGTCCAGGTCGTCGCCCAGCAGCTTGATGCCGACCGGCGTCTTGATGCCCGTGGCCAGCATGTCGATGCGGGTCTTGATGGGCATGGTCCAGGCGTTGGTCACCCCCGGGTACTGGACCATCGCGTCCAGCTCGTCGGCGATGTCCTCAATGGACATGCCGTCGGGCCAGGTGTCCTGGGGCGTCAGGATGATGGTGGTCTCGATCATCGTCAGCGGGGCGGGATCGGTGGCCGTGTCCGCCCGGCCGATCTTGCCCAGCACGTGCTCGACCTGGGGGTGCGTCGCGATGATCTTGTCGGTCTGCTGCAGCAGCTCGCGGGCCTTGGTGATGCTCAGGCCCGGAGGGGTCGTGGGCATGTAGAGGAGGTCGCCCTCGTTCAGGGGCGGCATGAACTCGCTGCCCAGCTTCGACAGCGGCCAGGCGGTCACCAGGACAAGCAGCAGCGCGCCCGTGGTGACGGCCCAGGGGAAGCGCAGGACCACGTGGATGACCGGCCGGTACAGCGCGATGAAGAAGCGGGACAGAGGGTTGGCGGACTCGGGCCGGATGGGGCCCTTGACCAGGTAGACCATCAGCACAGGGATGAGCGTGATGGCCAGCAGGGCCGAGGAGCCCATGGCCAGGGTCTTGGTCCAGGCCAGCGGCGCGAAGAGGCGGCCCTCCTGCTGCTCCAGGGCGAAGACCGGCAGGAAGCTGACGGTGACGATGAGCAGCGAGAAGAAGAGCGCCGGGCCGACCTGCTTGCAGCTCTCGATGACCAGCGTGACGTGGTCGGCGTGGCGTCGGTGCTCCTTGTGTTTGTGCAGGTTCTCGACCATCACGACCGAGGCGTCCACCATCACGCCGATGGCGATGGCGATGCCGCCCAGGCTCATGATGTTGGCGTTCATGCCCAGGATGTTCATGGCGATGAAGGCCATGAGCACGCCGACCGGCAGCGTCAGGATGGCGACGAGGCTGCTGCGGAAGTGCAGCAGGAAGAGGATGCAGATCAGCGCGACGACCAGGATCTCTTCGACGAGCTTGGTCTGCAGGGTGGCGATCGCGTCCTTGATCAAGCCGCTGCGGTCGTACGAGGTGTGGATCTCCACGCCGGGAGGGAGCCCCTGCTGGAGGTCGACGAGCCGGGCCTTCACCCGCTCGATGACCTCGAGCGCGTTCTCGCCGTAGCGGAGCAGGACGATGCCCGTGACGACCTCGCCCTCGCCGTTCATCTCGACCAGGCCGCGGCGGACGTCCGGCCCGATCTGCACCCGGGCGACCTGCCGGAGCAGCACGGGCGTGTGGGAGTCCGCGGCCAGCCCGACCGGGATCGTCTCCAGGTCCTCGATGGACTGGATGTAGCCCTGGCCCCGAATCATGAACTCGGTCTCGGCCATCTCGATGAGCCGGCCACCTACGTCCTGGTTGGCGGCCTTGATCGCCTCGCCCACGTGCTTGAGCGGGATGCCGTGGGCCCGCAGCTTCTCGGGGTCGACCTCGACCTGGTACTGCTTGACGAAGCCGCCGACCGCGGCGACCTCGGAGACCCCGGCCACGCTCATCAGGTCGTACTTGAGGTACCAGTCCTGCAGGCTCCGCAGCTGCTGCAGATCCACGCCTCGGAAGTTGGCGAGCTGCAGCCACTCCTCCGTCGACAGCCCCTCCAGCCCGTCCTTGTCGAAGGCCGCGAGGGTGCGAGGGTCGAGCTCGGGGCGGTCCCCGGGCAGCTCGGCGAGGCTGACCAGTCCGTCGCCGTCGCCGTCCCACTGAGCGCGCAGCTCGCGAGCGGTGGGCGTGCTGTCGGTCAAGCTGTACTCGTAGACCCACCCCACGCCGGTGGCGTCTGGTCCGAGCCGGGGGGTCACGCCGTCGGGGAGCCGCGCCTCGACCACGTTGAGGTACTCGAGCACCCGGGACCGCGCCCAGTATAGGTCCGTGC
>CALGIB010000910.1 GCA_937915955.1 uncultured Pseudomonadota bacterium | reverse complement strand
GCGAGCAGGACCGCGTCGGCTTTCGGGTGCTGCAGGCCTGTGCGGAGCTGGGGCTGGAGGGCAGCTCGGTGGAGCTGAAGCGACAGGAGCTCCCGGACGGCCGCGTCGACCTGCGGGTCTGGGTCGTCGAGGGTGCCCAGATCCACGTCGGCGAGCTGGGCTTCGCCGGAGATCTCGGCCTCGGGGAGAGCACGCTTCGACGCGTCGCTCGCGGAGCCGGCCTGGAGGAGGGTGGCGTGCTGACGCCTGGGGCCCCGAACCAGGTCGCGCGGGCGCTCGAGGATGCGCTGGTCGAGGCCGGCCACCTCTCGGCCCGGGTCCGTCCGGTGATCCAGGACTCGCCCGGCCCGGTGCGGAACCTCGGCTTCGTCGTCGCGGCGGGGCCTCGCGTGGAGGTGGAGATCGTCGGCCTGTCACGGCTGCACCGGGCTGGCCTGGTCCAGGGGCTGCGCTTGTCGTCCGAGGCGCGCCTGGACCGGGTAGACGCCGAGCGCCTTCAGGACCGGGCCGAGGCCTCGCTGGCCGAGCTGGGCTACCTTGACGCTCGGGCGTCGGTGCTGATCGAGTCCGACGCCGGGCGTCTGTTGCTGCAGGTCGAGGTGGACCGAGGGCAGCGGTACCGCCTGGGGCGGCTGGACTTCGAGGGAGCCCAGCACCACGACGCTCGGTTCCTGGAGGCGGCCTACCTGGAGGCCAGCCCGAGCGTCCTGGGCCGCGGTCGCGTGACCGCGGTCGCGTTGGACGAGGCCGCTCGAGCCACCGAGCGCACCTACCGGTCCGAGGGCTACCTGGACGCGAGCCTGCAGACCAGGACGTTGGAGAGGCGTAGACGGCGCGTCGATGTCGTGGTGCGGGTCGACGAGGGGGCCCGGACCGAGCTGCGCGCGTTGACCTTCGTGGGCGGCCAGCCCGATCTGTTGGCCGAGGCGCGGGTCGAGGCGCGGGCGTTGCTAGGCGGTCCCTACCGGGGGGCGGAGGTCCGGGAGCTGGTGGATGGCTCGGTGCGCGCGCACCGACAGGCCGGCTACCCGGACGCAACCGCGGAGCTCTCGGTGCAGCTCGAGGGCGGCCAGGCTGAGGTGTTGGTGCAGCTGGAGCCTGGCGAGCGCGTGTACCTGAGGAACGTGATCGTCGTCGGGACGGAGCGCACGCGCCTGTCCGTCGTCCACCGCGAGGTGCAGCTGCAGACCGGCGAGCCGATCATCCCAGCTGAGCTGGACGAGGCCCGCAGCAACCTGTATGCGCTGGGCGCCTTTCGCAGCGTGGATCTGCGCCTGGAGGGCGGGGGCCCGCCGATGCGGGATCTGGTGCTGGTGCTCGAGGAGCAGCCGACCTGGTCGACGCAGGTCAGCGCCGGACTGGCCACCGACGAGGGCCTGCGCACCTACGGTCGCGTGACCCGCCGCCATGTGCTCGGCCTCGCGCACACGGTGTCGCTCGTGGGGCAGGTCGGCCTGGGCTACCAGGGCGAGTCCTGGCGACTGGACTCCAGCGCGCCGGAGTGGCGGGCCGGGCTGCGCTACGAGGCGCCCCACACCCCGGCGCCGGGTCAGAGCACCTGGCTGGAGCTGCTCGCCAATGAGCGCGCCCAGGAGCCCACGTACCGACTGGCGCGCAGCGGCGCTGCGCTCGGCATCGAGTCCGAGGTGGGGCTGCTGCACGTCTCTACGTCCTACGCCCTCCAGTGGCGCTGGCTCGAGGACGTCGACCCGGGCGCCCTGGTCGAGGGTGATCCCTGGCTTCGGGTCAAGGGGAGCGCGGGCCAGCTCGGCCCTCGCCGACAGGGCACCGTGCAGGTTCAGGCTCTGCTCGACCGGCGAGACGACCCCTTCGACCCAGGCCGGGGAGCCCTGCTCGCCTTGGAGGTCGACCTCGCAGACCCCGTGCTGACCCGCGAGACCTGGATGCGGGCGCAGGCGCGCGCGCAGCAGTGGTTGGGGCTGGGACCCCTCACCGGTCTGCTCGAGGTCCAGGCCGGCCTGGGGCTTGTGCCGGGGCTCGGAACGACCCTGCCGCTGGAGGAGCGGTTCCGCCTGGGTGGGGCCGGCTCGCTCCGAGGCTACGCGCTGGACCATGTGGGTCCGAAGATGCGCGTGGCGGAGCAGGATCTGGACTGGCCGGCCTCGCTGGGCTCGGTCGTGGACCTCGCGGCTCGGGACGACCCCCAGCGCTGGGTCCCCACCGGGGGTGACGCGATGGCGCTCGCGACCGCAGAGCTTCACGTGCCGATGCGGCTGCTCGGCTTCCGTCGTTGGACGTCGGGGGCTACGGTCGCCTTCGTGGACGTCGGCAACACCTGGTTCGTGGCCCCCGCAGTCTACGCGACCTCGGAGGTCCTGGACCCCGAGCCCCTGCTCCGGTACGGCTTCGGCCTGGGGCTGCGCCAGGCCACGCCCGTCGGACCGCTGCAGCTCGACCTGGGCCTGAACCCGCTCTACTACACCACCGACTGGGCGGCGGAGCGCGGCGAGGTCCCCGTGCGCCTGCATGTCTCCCTGGGCGCGCTGTGAAGCGGCTGTCGCGAGGGCTCGCGCGTCGGCCCTGGCTGGCCGCGCTGCCCGCCGCGCTGTTCGTCCTCGTCCGCGTCGCGCCCGATCCCAGCGGTCGCTTGGTGGGGGCCGAGTTCCTGGACGCCATGGGCACGCAGTGGTTCTACGAGAGCATCGACTGGGCCTTGTCCGGGCGGAGCGGGCTGGTCCACACGGACCTGCTCTTCCACCCCTGGGGCAAGGAGCTGTTCGTGCACACGGGCGGCAACCTGGTGGACGCGCTCCTGGCCTGGCCGCTGCGCGCGCTGCTCGGGACCATCCTTGGCTACAACGCCTGGATCCTGGCCCTCCTGATGCTCAACGCCTACGGGCTGGCGCGGCTCTGCTCGAGCTTCCGCGTGGGGCCGGTCGGACAGGCGCTGGCCTCGGTCCTCATCACGCTCTCGCCCTTCGTGCTCGTCGAGCTCGAGGAGGGGCGGCCGACCCAGGCGCTGCTGGTGTTCCTGGCCCTGGGCCTGGTCGGGCTGCGTGAACGGCGGCCGGTCCTGGCGGGCCTCTGCCTGGCGCTGAGCGGCTGGACCTACTGGTACCTGGGCCTGGTCGCGGGGCTGGTGGCGGTCCTCTGGCTGCCGCTGGAGCTGGTACTTGAGCCCGCTCGGGGCCGCACGCTGAGGACCTGGGCGCTGGCCGGCCTGATCACGCTGGTGGGCATCTCACCGGCGCTCGCGGCGATGAGCCAAGCGATGGGTGAGGGTAGCGTGCCGGGGCTCCTGCGCTTCGACGGGCTCGGCCCGGCCGCGGGCATGTGGCTCGAGACCGTCGAGGGGGACAGCCAGGCCTTGTTCGTCGTCGACGCGCTAGGCCGAGGTGGAGCCCTGGGCTGGAGCGATGGGACGCTGTCCTTCGCGCCGGGCGCCTGGCTGGTCGGGCCAGGTCAGGTCCTGGTCGGCCTTGGGCTCCTGTTCTCGGACCGACGGAGGGCCCTGCCGCTGCTCGGAATGATCCTGCTGGGCGGTGTCCTGGCGATGGGCCCGACCGGCTTGGAGTCGCTCTGGCGTGGGCTGCTGGAGCTGGAGCTGATGCGGCGTTGGTGGTGGCCGATGCGCGCCTTCGTGCTCGTCCCGGTGGCCCTGGCCGTGGCCGCGGGGATCCTGGCGCAGCGCCTCCGGTCTCGCCCCTGGCTGGTCCTGGCGCTCTCGGGCGCGCTGGTCCTGGCCTGGTCCTGGGGCAGCGCGCCCCTGTCTGCGTGGACGGCGCGGCCCTCGGTCCTGGTCACCGACTGCCTGAGAGACGCCCCCGACGGAGCGGTCATCGACCTTCCGCTGGCCAGCGGTCAGACCCACCTCTGGGACCAGGTCGGCCACGGCAAGCCGCAGCTGGGAGGCATGCTCAGCAAGAAGGCGGCCTTCGGGGCTGGCCAGGCCCAGGCCTTCCTGACGGCCAACCCGTTCGCGACGGCGCTGATCGCGGTGGGGGACCGTCAGGACCTTCGCGAGGTGACGCTGGACGGCCGTCAGGAGCTGCTGGACCTGGGCTACCGATACGTGCTGGTGCGTGTGGATGCCTACAGCTACGAGACCCAGCGCGGCCAGCGCAGCGACTGGTCACGCGTGCGCCGGTCGCTGGTGAACCTCCTGGGCTCCGAGCCACTCCTGGACGAGAAGAGCCCCCGTCCGGTGGCCTTGTGGACCTTGGACGGGGGCTCGCTCAACTGTCGGTTGGACTGACGCTCTACCAGTCCGAGCCAGGGCCGCCCCAGGCGCCCATGTCGTTCGTCGTGCCGTCCGCGTCGTTGTAGGCGGTGCTGGGGTCACCAGCGTCAACGCATGGCGAGGTCGACTTCAGCGACAGATCGTCGTTGTTGTAGTTGCCGTCGTCCGTGTAGTTCGTGAACTTCGGGTTCGTGGACAGGTCGCCGGTTCCAGCGGACCAGCCGCTGTAGGTGCCGCCGGTCGTGTTGTACCAGTCGTTGTAGGAGCCCGAGTTCGTGCCGGCCGAGTAGGCGATGTTGTTGGCGCTGTCGGCCTGCGCGATGCTGTTGTAGAGGTACGCGGTCGTCCCGGAGCCCGCGTACAGGGCGTCGCCGCGGGTCGAGCCCGAGGTGCTGCTGGAGTTGCCGGCCAGGGTGATGTTCGTCCCCGTGAAGGTGCCCGAGCTGACCTGGTAGACGCCTCCTCCGTCGGTGTCGGCGTCGTTGAACATCACCACGGAGTTGGTCATGGTCGCGTCGCCAGCGTCCAGGTTCAGACCGGCGCCGTCGGTCGCTTCGTTCGCGGCGATGACGGAGCTGCTGATGTCCGCGGTGCCGGAGTTGCTGACGTAGACGCCACCACCCTGGTCCGCGTAGTTCTCGACGATGGTGACGCCCGACATGGTGGTCGAGCTGTCCAGGACGCAGACGCCGCCGCCGAAGCTGTAGATCCAGACCTGCTCGAAGCCGCCGCCCGAGGGGGCCGGGACCTTGAACTGCTCGAACTCGGCCAGCTGGTTGTCTTCGATCACGATGTCCGTGAGCAACGGATCGTCGCCGTCGATGTACACGCCGCCGCCGCAGAACTCGTAGATGTCGACGTCGCAGGTGTTGGAGCCGCCGTAGCTGGCCGACGAGTCCGCGCAGGTAGTCGAGGTGCTGGTGACCGTCGCCGAGCCGGTGCCGCCGGTGAGCGTCAGGCCCGAGAGCTCGGGGGTGGCGCCGACGCCGCCCGCGATCGTGACGACCGGGGCCCAGTCGGTGCAGGTGCCCGAGGCGATGGAGGAGGCCGAGCAGGTCGAGTGGTTCGCGTCGATGCGGGTGACGTCCGAGCCCTCTACGCCGGTGACGCTGACGCTGGAGCCCGAGAGGTCCAGGGTCTCCTTGTAGGTGCCGGCCATCAGGATGACGCAGCTGTCTGCGGCGTCAATGGCGTCCTGGGCGCTGTCGAAGGGGTCGGCGAAGCTGCCCGTCGCGCTGCTGGTGCCGGAGCCGGCGTCGGCCACGACAGGCTCGGTGCCGTCGGTGTCGTCGCAGTCCCAGTCGTTGTCGACGTACCCGGAGGGCGTGCTGCAGGCCACCGTCGTGGTGCCGGGGTCGCCGACGCCGTCTGCGTCCGCGTCCGCGTAATAGGTGTCGCCGTCCGTGGGGTCGTCGTCGACGATCGAGTTGCAGTCGTTGTCGGCGCCGTCACAGACCTCGACGCCGCCCGGGTAGCTGGTGGAGTCCAGGTCGTCGCAGTCGGTGGCGTCCGAGACGTATCCGCTGGGCTGGTAGCACTCGACGTCCGAGTAGGTCACGTCGCCGTAGCCGTCGCTGTCGGCGTCGCGGTACCAGGTCGACGCGTCGATGGCGCTGTCCTCGTCGATGCTGCCGTCGCAGTCGTCGTCGACGCCGTTGCAGTACTCGTCGGCGCCCGGGTAGGTCGTCGACGTGGTGTCGTCGCAGTCGGTGGCGTCGGCCACGTAGCCCGTGGGCTGGGTGCAGCCGGGCCGGGACGAGCTGGCGTCGCCGTAGGTGTCCGCGTCGGTGTCGGCGTACCAGGTGGAGGCGTCCAGGGCGTCGGGCTCGTCGGTCTGGCCGTCACAGTCGTTGTCGATCGTGTCGCAGACCTCGTCCTCACCGGGGTTGGACAGCGGCTCGGTGTCGTCGCAGTCGCCGTCGATCTCGGCGTAGCCGGTGGGCAGCGAGCAGGCCTCGGTGGGCAGGCTGCTGTCGCCGTAGCTGTCGCCGTCGATGTCCACCCAGTAGGTGGTGGTCACGCCCTCGTCCACGCTGCCGTCGCAGTTGTTGTCGGCCTCGTCGCAGACCTCCGGGTTGTCGGGGAAGGCGTAGACGTTCGTGTCGTCGCAGTCGCCGTCGTTGGTGACGTAGCCGGTGGGCTGCGAGCACGCGTCGATCGCGCCGTCGGCGTCGCCATAGCCGTCGAGGTCGGCGTCTGCGTAGTACGTGGTGGTCACGCCTTCGTCGACCTCGCCGTCGCAGTTGTTGTCGATCTTGTCGCAGACCTCGACCGCACCGGGGTAGCTCTGGGCCTCGCCGTCGTCGCAGTCGTTCCCGGTCGGGACGTAGCCGGCGGGCTTCTCACAGGCCTCGACGCTGTTGTCTTCGTCGCCGAAGCCGTCGCTGTCGCTGTCCTGGTAGAAGGTCTGCGTGACGCCCTCGTCGATCTCGCCGTCGCAGTTGTTGTCGTTGCCGTCACAGATCTCGGTCGCGCCGGGATTCACGGAGACGTCGTTGTCGTCGCAGTCGACGTCGGCGGTGTAGCCGTCGCCGTCTTCGTCCGTGAGCGTCGGATCATCGAGGTTGCTCGAGTCCTTCACGACGTCGGTGTTGGTCTTGTCGCCGTCACAGCCGAGGCCGAGGACGAGGCTGAGCAGGATGCTGGTCGGGGCCATTCTCGCTCCGGAGCGGATCACGTTTGGTCAGGGATTGGCCCATGATAGCCGCATCGCGTCCAGCCGCAAGCCCAGAGTGGATCCAGGAGAGGACGAAGACAGGACTACACCGATCTCAGCGTAGAAGGCCCAACCTCAGCCCGCCGTCGCTCACCAGCGTCGTGGTGCGGCCCGAGCGCTCC
>CALGIB010000909.1 GCA_937915955.1 uncultured Pseudomonadota bacterium | reverse complement strand
CGCGGACTCGCTGAGCGTCAGGCGATCGACCGGCTTGCCGAAGAAGGCGCGGGCGGCCTCGTCGGCCCCGCAGATGGCGACCCCTCCGGCCTGGCCCCAGTAGATCTCGTTCAGATACAGCGCGAGGATCTCCTCCTTGGAGAGCTCGCGCTCGAGGGCGAAGGCCAGCAGCAGCTCATGCCCCTTGCGCGAGAGCGTGCGCTCCTGGGACAGGAACAGGTTCTTGGCGACCTGCTGGGTCAGCGTGCTCCCGCCCGCCACCGTCTCGCCCGCCAGCGCGTTCATCACCAGCGCCCGGGTGATGCCCAGCGCCGAGACGCCCTTGTGCTCGAAGAACTGCGCGTCCTCCATCGCCAGCACGGCGTGACGCAGGTCCTCCGGGAAGTCCACCAGCTCCCGGGGCCGGCGCTGCTCGTCGTCGGCGCCCCGGATGCTGGCCAGCTCGACCGGCTCGAAGATGGCGGGATCCTGGGGGCTGACCGAGGCCACACGACCGGATCGGAAGGTGACCAGGACCTCGCCCGCGGACATCGACCAGCCCGGGCCCTTCGCCGCTCGACGGTGGACGAGCACGCTGTCAGCGCCGACCTGGAAGTCGCCTGGGCGATCGGCCTTGTCCACCCGCGCGTAGCCCGCGGCGGCCAGGTCCCCAGCGAGCTGCTCGGGGGTGATGGCCAGCTCAGGCCAGAGCTCGATCGGGGCGGAGTAGACGTAGCCGTCGGGCTGCCAGATGTCCCCGGCGAGCACGTCCTGGACCTGCCCCACGGCCTGCCGGTACAGGGCGAACCCGACGAAGCTGCCCCCTGCGGCCAGCGCCAGGAGGCTGGCCAGCGTCAAGCGTTTGGTGGTTCGCCACGCGCGCGCGAAGAAGCCCCCGGCTGCGTCCTTGGCCCTGGTTGGGGCCTTGCGCCCGCTCGCGGGGGGCTGGCGGTTCCGGGTGCTGGGCTTCTTCTTGGTGGTCATTGACACGTCAAGTATAGCGCCATGTCCTGCGGTGGGCCGCGGCGGGATAGACGCAGGCATGTTCGTCGCCGAGAACGTGAGCCAGAAGCTCCACACCAAGTCCGATCGGGACACCGCGCGCAAGCGCGGCAAGCACCTTCAGCCCTTCCGCGGGCTGCGAGGTACCCCTACGGCTCAGGTCACGCGCATCGCCGCGGAGCAGTGGCGCAGCGAGCCGCCCTCGCTGCCCGACGACGCCGAGGCCCTGCACACGCTGTTCTGCACGGCTCACGAGGACGGCATCGTGGCGATCGCGCTGGTCGCTGCGCTGGTCCCCGACAGCCCCTTCGAGACGCTCGACCTCTGCGAGCGATGGCTCGAGCTGGCCGACGATCACGAGACCGGAGACGCGCTGGGGCGTCTGATCCTCGGTCCGTCGCTGCTGGCCTCTGGCGAGCCGATGCGCAGCAGCCTCACGCAGCACGCTCGCTCACCTCGCCCCCACGTCCGCCGGGCGGTGCTCATGGCCTGCATGAGCCTGCTGCCCATCCCGATCGAGGGTCCGGCCGCCGCCGCGCTCCGTGAGCGCGTGGGCCAGCGGCAGGTCATCGTGGTCGAGGAGCCCAGGACCGAGCTGGTCGTCGAGATGATCGAGCTCCTGGTGCGGGACAGCGACCCCCACGTGCGAAAGGCCCTGGGTCGGCTGGGCCGAAGCCTGGCGGAGCTGGCGCCCGAGGCCGTTCAGGACCTGATGGGGCGCGTCCCCGGCGGCATCTCGAAGCAGCTCCGAGCGGAGTGGGAAAAGGGCGTGCGCCGGGGTACTCGGGAGGGCTGATCCCCAACGCGCTCGGCTGAGAGAGCTGCGCGTTAGGACCCTCACACATCAGGAGTCACCGTGTTTACCGCCTCCAAGATCCTCGTCCCTGTCGACTTCTCCGACACCTCCCGTGCTGCCCTGTCCTTCGCCGTGCAGTGGGCCTCGGACCAGAACGCCGAGCTCGTCCTGCTCCATGTCGAGGCCGGCCTGGACAAGGAGATCCAGAACCGCATCGAGCAGGCCCCGGACGAGTCCGTGGTCGAGGACGCCATCAACTTCGACGAGCACGCGCTGATGGAGGCCTATGAGCTCGAGCGCGTCCGCTGCGCCGAGGCCGGCAAGGTGCTGGGCGACATCCCGGTCCAGGTCCGCGTCACCGGCGGGAGCTGGATCGAGGTCGCGCTGCAGATGGTGGACGAGCTCCAGCTCGACCTGATCGTCACGGCCACCCACGGCCGCAAGGGCCTGCGCGGGCTGCTCTGGGGCTCGGTCAGCGAGCAGCTCGTGAACAAGGCTCCATGCTCGGTGTTCATCGTCAAGCCCCGTGGCTTCCCCTACCTCCGGGACTAGCCTGGAGCGCCTCGCGCCCGGCCTGGAGCGGCTCTACGCCGGCTGCGACTTCGCGTCCCGGCGGCTCAGTGATCCGGTCCGCTTTCCTCGGCGCTACACGCAGCGAGGAGACCAGGAGATCGCCGCAGTGCTGGCGGGCTCGCTGGCCTATGGCCGCGTGACCCTGTTCGGGCCGGTGCTCCAGCGCCTCTTCGACCAGCTGGACACCCACGGCGGCCCTCGGGCTTTCGTGGGGCGCTTCGAGCCCAACGATCGCCGGGTCTTCGCGGACTTCCGCTACCGCTTCAACGACCCCGACGACCTGGTCCAGCTGTTCTCGGCGCTGCGGCTCCTGCTGGAGCGTTGGGGCAGCCTGGGGGCGCTCGCGGCTCGCCATCACCGGGGGCCGACGATCCAGGCCAGCCTGGAGGGCCTGGTCTCCGAGCTCGCCGAGGCGGCCGGCCCAGACCTCACTCGGGGCACGCGGTACTGGCTGTCGCGGCCCTCGGGCGGCTCCGCCTGCAAGCGCTGGTGCATGGTGTACCGCTGGATGGTGCGGGGAGGGGACGAGGACGTCGATCTCGGCATCTGGCCGCTGCCGACCTCGGCGCTGGTGATCCCGGTGGACACCCATGTGCTGCGCATCGCCCGGATGCTGGGCCTGACCGCAGCGAAGGCGGGGAGCTGGCGCGTCGCCGAGCAGATCACGGGCCGCCTCCGCGAGCTGGACCCCGAGGACCCCGTGCGCTTCGACTTCGCGCTGGCCCACTTGGGCATCTCGGGAGCCTGCGCGGGCCGGGCCGACGCGGAGCTCTGTCCGGTCTGCCCGCTTCAGTCCTGCTGCTCAGGCTGAGCGCCCTCCAGCTCGAACAGGTAGCCGGTGACGAAGGGCACGCTCTCGGTGCCGATCTCGGACGAGAACGCCGGCATGTCCGTGCCGGGCAAGCCGGCTGCGATGTTCAGCGAGACCTCGTCGAAGCTGGAGCCGTAGGCCCAGATCCCGTCGGCCAGGCTCGAGGCGCTTCCGCCCTGGCCCGCGGGCCCGTGGCAGCGGGCGCAGCGCTGGCCATAGATCTCCTCGCCCAGGGGCTCATCGGCCGGAGACAGGATGACGGTCTGCGGGGGCACGGCGAAGAGCAGCCCCAGCACGCACAGCGCGCCCATGGCCAGGGCGAGGCCGACGAGCACCTTGGGCGGCACGCTGAGGTCACGCGCCAGCCGGAAGAACAGGAACACCAGCACCAGCAGCCGGGCAACGCTGAGGCTCAGGCCCAGGTCCCGCTCGAGCTCGTACCAGCCGAAGCGCGGACCGGCATCGACCAGCGTCAGCGCGGCGATCAGCAGCACCCCGCCGAGGTAGTAGGGCAGCGACAGGCGGGACTTCAGTGGTGGTCCCGGAGCACGTCGGCGTCCGTGGTGGAGTGGAAGACCTCACGGCACACGCGGCACTGGTAGTCGATGCGCTCCGGGGCGGTCGAGACGCCGGCGAAGAACACCAGGAAGGTCTGCCAGCCGGTGTAGGCGGGGATCTGGCTGACCATCAGGTGGTCCAGGCCGTGCCCGCAGCGGCATCGAGGCGCTTCCTTGGCCTCGTGCGCGGCCGCGGGCGCGGCCTGAGGGTCGCTCATCCCTTGTTGAGGGACTTCAGGTAGGTGACCAGGGCGTCGATCTGGGCGTCGTCGTACTGACCACCGAAGGGCGCCATGATGGGGCTCTTGCCGACCGCCGGCCCACCTTCCTTGATGGCCTTGGCGACGTCCGCGTCCGAGCGGGTGCTCCAGAAGGCCGCGTCCGTGAAGTCCGCGGGCTTGGGCACCAGCGCGGCCCCGGCGGGGCCGTTGCCGTCGCCCTCGGCGCCGTGACACGCGGTGCAGGCGCCAGCGTACGCGGCGGCCGCGT
>CALGIB010000908.1 GCA_937915955.1 uncultured Pseudomonadota bacterium | reverse complement strand
TGCCGACCAGTCGGGTGCACCGCTGCAAGCCGTCCTCGTCGCCGCCGTAGCCGTCCCCGTCGAGATCGTAGAAGTACCAGGTGCCGTCGACCGGGTCCTCGTCGATCTCGCCGTCGCAGTCCTGATCCACCTCGTCGCAGAGCTCGTCCGCGCCGGGGTGCACGCCGCGCTCGTCGTCGTCGCAGTCCTCGGTCTCGTCGTAGCCGTCGCCGTCGGCGTCCAGCGGGATGGACGTCTGCGGAGGGTCGCCTGTGCAGGCGAGGAGGATCCAGAACATGACCGCATCTTAGGCGGGTGGCTAAGCTCGTTGGCGTGAAGCGCTTCCAGCCCTGCGCCGACTGCGACTACCCGGTCGAGTCCGCCCTCGCGTACTGCCCGAACTGCGGTCTCTATACGCAGCTCGAGCAGGGGCTCCTCGACCGGCTGATGGGGCGCAAGGCCGAGGCGCGTCGGCACCCCGAGAGCATGCGCGCGCTCGAGCTCAGCTTGCAGGCCGAGATCGACCGGCTGGAGGGCAACCAGGCCCAGCTGAACCGCACGCGCGGGCCCCTGGCCGAGCGGGTCTCCAAGGCCCGGGCCTCGGGGCGGGACCCCGGGGCGCTGCTGCAGGCGGCCCAGAGCATCGACGAGGCGCTGTCCGAGGCCGAGATGCTGCTGGAGCGTCACCGCGCGCTGCTGGAGGGCATCCAGCTGGAGCGCCAGCAGAACGCCCTGCGGGTGGACCTCGCGGCGCTGGAGGAGCTCGCCGAGCTGCCCCCGCTGGAGGCCGAGCCCGAGCCTCTGGCCAGCTTCGACCTGGAGCGCGGGGCCGAGGTCACCCAGCTGGCCTACGCCCCCGACGGCACGATCTATGGCCTGCGAGGTCGCCTGTTGCTGCGCTGGGGGCCCGATCGCGACAAGCTGGACCAGCTGCCCATCCCCGCGGGCGCGGGCCTGAGCATGACGGTGGACGACCGTGGGCGGGTGCTGGTCGGGGGCGAGGGGGGGCTCCATCTGCTGGACCCGGACCAGGGCTGGCTCCCCAGCTGTCCCGCCTCCCGGGGCCAGGGCTGGGGAGGACGACCTCGCCTGCACCAGGTGGCGGTCAGCCCTGAGTCGTCCTGGGCGCTGGCGGCGGCGGAGAGCGGCGGTCTGTACCGGTTCCGGCTGCCCGTGCTGGACGGCGAGGGCCCCGTCGAGCTGGAGCGTCGCAGCGAGGCCCACCCCTTCGGCGCGACGGGGGTGCTGATCCCGTCCGAGGCCAAGGCGCTGAGCGCAGGCACGGGGCGGCTGGTCAGCTGGTGGGTGGCCGGGCGCACGATGACGAAGTTCAGCGACACCCAGGTCGAGCGGGTCGGCGCCCTGGTCGCGCTGGACGGGCAGGTGGCGCTGCTGGCCGGCGAGACGGTGGGGCTCTGGGACGACTCGGCGAGCAGCTGCCAGGGCGAGCTGGCGCTGGTGGGGGTGCGAGGTCTGGCCAGCGCGCCGGACGGGGTGCGCCTGCTGATCTGGGATCGGGAGGGGCTGCGCCTGGCCTCGCCGGCGACGCGCAACAGCGAGGTGCTGCTGCGGCCGTCCGGGCGTCTGGCCTGCGCGGCCGTGCAGGGCAGCCAGGTCGTGGTGGCGGTGGACAACCCGGTGATGGGCGGGGCCCGCCTGGTGCTCTACGACCTGGAGCGGTGCGGCCTGGTGGGCTGGACGCTGGCGGCGTTGGCGCGGCTGCGGCGCAACCTGGAGCTGGCCAAGGCGCGGCTGCCGGCGGACCCGATGCGACGGGCGGCCTTCGACAGCACGCTGCTGGCCTCACTGCGCGGGCTGGTGCGCGAGGCGGGCACCTTCGCGCTGTACGCCATCACGCGGCGGGCGGAGCTGGTGGAGCGGGTGGCCCAGCGCGACCCCATCCCGCCGGACGCGGTGCTGCACCTGGAGTCGCTGTTCCGGGAGCTGCAGGACCTGGCCCGGGCCTTCTCGGCGGCGGCGGAGTTCGCGCCGGGGCTGGGGCCGGGCATCAAGCGCCTGCACCGCCTGCCGACCGCGGTGCTGCTGGGTCAGGTGGATCGGCTGCTGGACCGGGTCGAGGAGATCTTTCGCAGCGTGGATGGCGCGGACGAGCGCGGACTCGAGGGCGCCATCGACCGCCTCGAGGGGCTGGAGGCCTGGCTGGTGCAGCTCGAGCGGCTGGGCAACGGGCTCAAGGGGCCCTTCTGGGGCACGCCGGACCGCCCGCGGCTGGTCGCGGCGCTGGAGAGCCTAAAGGTGGAGTTCCCAGGCTTCATCGACGCGCTGCACGCGCGCATCGCGGCGGCGGCGCTGGGCCGCATGGACGGGCTCTCGGACGGCGTGCAGCTGGACATCCTCCGAGACCAGAAGCGGCGGATCGCCAGCATCGGAGGGGCCGGGGCCCACGTCGGCGACGCCGAGGCCGTGCTGCAGGACCTGGTCGACGGCGGCCCCGAGGGGCAGGAGGCCAAGGGGGAGCAGCGGGAGCAGCGCATGGAGCAGCTGGGTGAGGCGCGGCGGGAGCTCGGGGCCAGGACCGAGGCCTGGCTGGAGACGCAGAAGCTCTGAGGCGCCTGGCGCTTACGTCAGCGCACTACTCGGTCTCGCACTGCACCACGCACAGGCGCGTGGCCCGGCGCTTCTTCTCGATGCAGCCGCCGTTGTAGCCGGCCTTCTCGAGCTCGCGTCGGGTCCGGTACAGCAGCACGTTCAGCGTGTTGCTGCTGTGGTCCACGTCCCGACCCCAGATCCCCTTGCGCACGTCGTCGTCGCTGCACCAGCCCGCGATCGAGCCGGGCGTGCCCTTGGCGAGGTCCGCCTCGAGCTGCTTGCTCAAGATGTAGAGCAGCACCGCCGGCGTGGCGTTGATGATCGTCGGCTCGCCGCCCGAGAGGCGCTCCAGCCGGGTCTCCGCGCCGCTGGCGCCGTTGAGCGTGGCGTACACGCGGTAGGCGAAGGAGCTGTCGGCGTCCTCGGGCAGGGGGCCCGTGACGTTCTCCTCGACCTCCTCGGTCTCGATCCGGTAGGTCCTATCGTCGGACTGGAACTCGTGATCCACGGCCAGGCTGCAGCTGCGTCGCCCCTCGCTCAGCGTGACGCTGCGGCCGTCGCGGGCCACGGTCAGGCTGCAGCGTCCGTCGAGCTCGTTGTCGCCGATGAACAGCGCGCGGCGCACGCCCATGGCCAGATCGTGCAGGACCAGCTTGCACTCGGCCGCCTCGGGCTCGGACTCCTGGAGCTGCTTGACCTTCAGGTAGGTCGCGTTGCCCAGCTGGACCAGGTCGCCGTCGTTCAGCGGGCAGGCGCCCTTGACGGGCACGCCGTTGACCTGGGTGCCGTTGGTGCTGCCGTGGTCCGCGATCCAGACGGTGTTTCCGCGCGTCCACACGCTGGCGTGGTGGCGCGAGAGGCTCACGTCACCCAGGGCCAGGTCGTTCGCGGGGGAGCGACCGATCTGCACGGGGGCCGCGCCCAGGCTGAGCACGTGGGCGGGTTTGCCGTCGTTGAGGAGGAGCAGGAGCGTCTTCATGGCTGCTTGCTGGGGACGTTCGAACTATTACAACACTCTCTCCTGGTTGCGTCGGCCCAGGCCAGATCGGCCCAGGGGCCCAACCACAGCTCGGCCTCGCCCAGGGGCCCCAGATCAGGCAGAGATCGGCGCTCCAGGCTGCCTCGGAACACGCTCGCGATCCACAGCGTCTGGCCGTCCACGAGGCCCAGCGTCGGCGCGAGCGAGCCCTCCTCGTCGATGAGCGGCAGGCGCAGCTGTGCGTGCGGGACCCGGCCCAGCTCCTCCAGGCTCTCGGCGTCCAGGCAGCCCAGCCCGTCCTCGTCGAGCACGATCAGCCAGTCCTCGGAGGCGGCCAGCACCTCGGCCGTGACCTGAGCGCCCGCGCTCGAGCGACCCTCGACCCAGACCTCTCCGGAGCCCGCGGCCAGGGGCCAGGCCAGCTGGGGCTCGGCCTCGGAGACGCCCTCGGGCCCGTACAGCTCGCCCGCCCGAGGCTCCCAGACCCAGATCTCGCCGCCCTGCTCCAGCACCTGCATGTGCTGGACGAGGCCGCGCTCTCCTTGGCCCTCGAGCCGCTGCTCCCGGCCGTCCAGCCAGATCAGTCGGCGCTCGCGGGGGTCGCCGATCACCAGCCCCTGCGAGGTCCACGCCGCGCCAACCAGAGCGCTGTGTCCCGTGCACAGCCCGTCTCCGCAGTCCTGGTGGAAGGTGTCGACT
>CALGIB010000907.1 GCA_937915955.1 uncultured Pseudomonadota bacterium | reverse complement strand
CGCCATCGATCTGTGGGCCGAGTACGAGCTGCACCCCGAGTGGGATCTGCCGACCCTGGCGGTCCAGAGCGTCTACGGAGGCGGCGAGGCGGCCGACATCGAGCACATGGTGGGCGAGCACGGGTTGCCCTACCTGCTGGACACCGAAGAGGTGGCGCTCTGGAGCACCTACAGGGCGCTCAACCACGACTTCTACGTGGTGGGCCCGGACGGGCGCCTCGAGGCCTGGCTCCCGCTCTACACCTGGCCCGAGGACAAGGAGCTCTTCGACGCCTTCATGGCCGAGCGCTACGCGGACGAGCCCGACTGAGCGACCCTCGGGGCTAGCGAGCCACGTGCTCCTGCACGATGGCCTCGACCTCGTCCAGACCGTGGCCGGTCACGCAGCCGAGGATCTCCATCGCGGGCGAGAGCACGCACTTGCCCGGCAGCTCCTTGCCGTCGTAGGGCGTCACCTGGAGCAGCAGCCCCTGGGTGTCGGCGAACACGGGGAAGGCGGGCTCGCCGATCCTCTCGTGGTATTCGGCCGACTGTCCCGCCTCGGGCGGGTCCGAGCCCATGCCCTGGTAGAGCGCCACCATGTACCGCAGGTCGATGCCCGTCTCGCCGTTGAACCGCTGCGCTTCGTCCTCGAGGCTGACCGCCTCGCTAAGGCAGGCGCCTCACCACGCGGCCGTCATGAAGAGCACGTAGTACTCGCCGGTGAAGTCCCAGAGCTCGACGGCCTCGCCGCACTGGTCGATCATCTCGAAGTTGGCGATGACGTCGCCCTCGGCCGAGCCGGTGGAGTCCAGGTCCCCCGGGTCGTCGTGGCCCCAGCCGCAGGCGTAGCACTGGTCGTCGACGTCGACCGGGTCCGCGCCGCAGTCCAGCTCCTGGCCGTCGTCCTGGCCGTCCCCGTCGGTGTCGGCCAGCTCGGGGTCGGTGCCCAGGTCGAGCTCGGCGCAGTCCTCGACGCCGTCGGCGTCCAGATCCCCACCGCAGGCGGCGCTGTCGGCGCCCGGCGGGGAGGTGCAAGCGAACAGGGAGATCAACAAGCCCATGGCGGGGACTCCAGATGGTCGCCCAGCCTATCCCGCGGAGGGTGGGGCGCTCGCGGCAGGGCGCGTGACCTGGATCACGTCGATCCGACGTGCCCGCGGGCCCGCCGAGGATTGACACGCCCGAGGCCGGGGTTAGATGTGGCCGCGAGCGGTGGGACGTCCTCGGACGACGACACGCGCGGTTAGCTCAGCTGGATAGAGCGCTGGCCTCCGAAGCCAGAGGTCACAGGTTCGAATCCTGTACCGCGTACCACCCCGCCTGCGACGAGGCCTCTAGCCCCGGTTGGAGTCACCGCAGCCCTGTTCGGGCTACACTGCGTCATGCCACCCGAACGGCCAGCCGCAGGGGTCGTGTGAAGGTCCGATTCTGGGGAGTCCGGGGCTCCATTCCCGTCCCAGGCCCCACCACCTCCAGGTACGGCGGCAACTCGTCCTGCGTCGAGGTCGAGCACGACGGCCACGTGCTGATGCTGGACTGCGGCACGGGCGCCCGCGCGCTCGGCCGGGACCTGTTCGCTCGCTCGCTGCGCCAGGTGGACCTGCTGTTTACGCACTTCCACATGGACCACGTCTTCGGCTTCCCCTTCTTCGCGCCCGTCTACGCCCCGGGCTTCCAGGTCCGCGTGCACGTGCCGGCGTTCTCCCAAGACGAAGCCCGGGATCGGCTCGCCCGGTACTGCAACGCGGTCTACCACCCCATCCGCTTGCGAGAGCTGCCCGCCGAGGTCAGCTTCCACCCCGTCCAGGCGGGGCGCATCTTCCAGTGCGGCCCCTTCAAGGTCTCGGGCATGCGCCTGAACCACCCGGGCGGATCGCTGGGCTACCGCATCGAGGCGGGAGGTCACTGCGTGTCCTACATCACGGACACAGCCCCGCTGGCTCAACCGGGCCAGGGCGCGGCCAGCGGCGAGTCGCCCTCGGCCAACGAGCGCCGCCTGGTCGAGGGTCTGCGCGGAGCGGACTGCGTGATCTTCGATACGATGTTCAGCTTCGACGAGTACCTCGAGAAGATGACCTGGGGGCACAGCTACCCGGAGTACGCGGTCGCGCTCTGCAAGCTCGCCGAGGTCCAGGAGCTGGTCCTCTTCCATCACTCACCGGATGCCAGCGATGACGAGCTGGATGCGCTGGGCGCCACCTGGGAGGCTCATCAGGAGCCCCGCGTGACGATGGCGCGGGAGGGCCGAGTGGTCGATCTCGAGGGGTGACCCAGTACATCGACGAGCCCTACCTGAGCGGCATCCTCTCCTCGGTGCTGCTCGGTCTGGCCGTGCTCTGGCTGTTGGTAGGCATCAACCACCTCTGGCGTCGGCGCCTGCTCCGGCACGCCGAGGGCCTGCCCTTCGACCTGGCGCCGGTGGGCGTCCGCGCTCGACTCCTGGGTGCCGGCACGTGGCGAGGACGGCAGCTCCGCGTGACGCTGCTGGGCGGACCTCGAGGCGAGCGGGCCCACGTCCTCGTCGGCGGACAGGTCCACAAGCTCAGCTTGAAGCACGAGGGCCTGCTCCCCCAGCTCGAGAGGCTGGCCGGGGGAGCAGACGAGGGACGGCCGGACAGGGAGTGAGCGCCCAGCTCCCGCGACGCTCCCGCCGCGTGCGCAGGCGCCCGGCCGCCCCCGGTCAGGCGGGTGAAGGAGGGCCTCAGGCCAGGCCCTGGATCTCCCGGGCGGTCTTTCGGCGGGCGTCCCCGTCGCGAGCGTGGCCTCGCAGCTTGCCGAGCACCTCACCCAGGCGGCCGGGCGTGGCCTCGCCAGGCAGGGTCCGCGCCAGAGCCAGGCCCATGCGCGCCTCCTCAAGGTAGGCCAGGGCGTACTCCTGCAGAGAGCTGCAGCGCTTCTGCTCCAGGCTGAGCTGTTCGGCGTGCTGGAGCAGCTTCTCCAGGTGGGCGGCCGTGGCGAGCTGGCGGTCCTGGGTGAACTCGTCCTCGCTCTCCTCGGCCTGCATCATCAGCAGCTCGATGCGGTCCGAGAGGTCCTGGCTGTCGACGTTGTCGAGCTCGCGGGTGAGCGTCTGCACGCTCTGGGCGAGGCGGTAGACCCAGCTGACGACCTCCTCGAGGCCCAGCATCGTCTCCTCGTCGGGGCGGGCGACCTTGAGCTGGGCGTAGAGCTCGATGGCCCTCAGCACCGGCGCCCGGTGGCGCTCCTCCAGGGTCAGCTCCGCGCGGCGCCGGGTGGGCACCTCGGAGCGGGCCTGGAACTGGACCAGGGTGGGAGCGAGCACGGTCGCGGCGACCAGCCCGAGCAGCGCGAACTCGAGCAGCCAGTGCTGACCGAAGTCCATCCAGCTCTGCCAGAAGGCCAGCGCGCTGAGCGAGGCCGCGAAGACGCCAGCCAGGGCTCCGTTGACGAGGTCGAGGCGGCTGCGCTCGTCGCTGCGGAGCCAGGCCCCGCCGAGGCCGATCAGCGCTCCGGCCAGCGGAAGCGGAGGCAGGCCGGCGATCTCGCCGAGGAAGACACCCCCGAGGGCGGCGACGGCGATGGCGGGAGCCCAGAGGATGCGCCGAGGCGTGGCCGCGAGCAGGCCCGCGCCGAGGGCGCTCGCCAGGCTGTAGGCGGGGGAGGCGTCCAGCCAGCCCATGACCTGGGTCCAGCTCAGCACCGCGGTGAAGCCCGCTGCTGCGGCCGCGACCTCACGAACGACCAGGCGCGAGCCTCCGTCGATGAGCTTCAGGGAACCGCTGGCGCTCGGGGCCAGGGCGACGTGCTCAGTAGACCCAGTCACGGCTCTCCTCCTTGGCGGCCTTGATGTTGTAGCGGCCCTCGTCCGACTCGAAGTCGTAGGTCTGGTACTGCTTGTTCTGCTCCTCGACCTGCTGCTGGCGGTGCTGCAGGCGCTCCGAGCCGTAGCGGCTTGCGGCCTCGCCCGCGACCAGCGAGCTGGCTCGGAGGAGGGCGTCGCTTCGGCGGCTGTCTCCGCTCGAGTAGGCGACCGCGGCCTGCTGGACCAGCTCGCCCGCGGCGGCCTCGTTGCCCAGGATGGCCAGCTCGCGGTTGAC
>CALGIB010000906.1 GCA_937915955.1 uncultured Pseudomonadota bacterium | reverse complement strand
GCTGGCGGGTTCGGCGAAGGGCATCGCGGAGCCCAGCGGCAGGGGGCTGTCCGGCCGCGGGATCAGCAGGCCTGGGGCGGGGTCCGCGCGCTCGACCGGAGCGCGCTCGACGGCCACGGAGCCCGCGGGGGGCGTCTTCGAAGGGCAGCCGAGAGCGAGCAGGAGCAGCATCGAGCCGCTATAGCGCGCTTCATGCTGCCCACGCACACCGACATCGGCGGCGTCCGCATCGAGCCCAACCTGGTGCTGAGCCCCATGGAGGGGGTCACGGACCTCAGCTTCCGGCGCCTGATCCGCCAGATCGGCGGCGTCGGCCTGACCGTCACCGAGTTCGTGCCGGGGGCGGCCCTCAGCCGCGGCGACAAGCGCTTCATGGACATGGTCAAGCTGGACGTCGACGAGCGCCCGGTGGCCATCCAGCTCTACGGCCGGGATCCCGGCCAGCTGGCCGAGGGCGCCCGCATGGTCCAGGACCTGGGGGCCGATATCTGCGACATCAACATGGGCTGCCCCAGCAAGAAGGTCTGCAACAACAGCGGTGGATCCTCGCTGATGCGCGAGCCCGAGCACGCGCGCGAGATCGTTCGTCAGGTCGTGGCGGCCGTGCAGATCCCGGTCACCGTCAAGATGCGCTCCGGCTTCGACGTCGACAGCCGCAACGCGCCCGAGCTGGCCCGCGTCTGCGAGGGCGAGGGCGCAGCCGCGATCACCGTGCACTGGCGCACCCGCGCGGACCGATACGGCGGCCTCCGCGCCGTCGACAAGATCGCCGAGACCGTCCAGGCCGTGGCCGTGCCCGTCTTCGCCAACGGCGACGTCGTGGACGTGGCCAGCGCCGAGTCCATGCTGCGCGACACCGGGGCGGCGGGCCTCTACGTCGGTCGCGGCGCGATCGCTGACCCCTGGGTCTTCGCGCGCATCGCCGCCTGGCAGCGCGGCGAGCCCGAGCCGGTCGTGGACCAGGCGGCCAAGCATCGCGTGATCCTGGCCTACGTCGCCAGCCTCCGGGCCCTGCCCAGCGTCCGACCCCAAAAGGAGGACCGCTTCGTGCTGGGCCGCCTCAAGCAGCTCGCCAAGACCTTCTGCCGGCGTCAGCTCGAGGGCGGGCGCGGCCTGGAGCGGCAGATCCTGCACAGCCAGACCCTGCCCGAGGCGCTCACCGCCATCGAGGCCTGGTTCCAGCCCAGCTAGAATCCAGCAGATCGTTTTTCCTTTTCGATGAGCGGGGCCTGGCGGGTCCTACTGCTCGGAGAACCTGTTGCAGGCGACCGAAGCCGACATCCGAGACCTCTACCAGCGCTACGGCGGTGTGCTGTTCCACCGCTGCCGCTCGATCATGAAGAACGACGAGGACGCCAACGACGCCGTGCAGGAGACCTTCGCCAGAGTGATCCGAAACTGGGACAGCTTCCGCTCGGAGGCCTCGCCGCTGACCTGGATGTACCGGATCTCGACGAACCACTGCCTCAACCAGATCCGCAACCGCCAGGGCCGCCAGGCCAAGCGCGACCAGCACAGCGACGCGATCGTCGGCGACGGCTTCAGCCGCCCGGACACCGAGCGCGGCGACAACGAGTCCGACATCCGCGCGCTGCTGGCCCAGGTCGACGATCAGACGCGGGCCATCGTGACCCACCTCTACTTCGACGACCTGACCCGCGAGGAGACCGCGGTCCTGGTCGGCATCTCCGTCCCCACCCTGCGTAAGCGCCTCAACCACTTCCTCGAGCGCAGCCGCAAGCAGCTCGACTCCGGTTCCTCCGGCCTGGCCGCCGGCGCGCTGATCGCCCTCATCCTGGTGCTGAAGTGAGCTTCCCCATCAACGACGGCAGCCGCCCCTCCAAGCTCGAGCTCGGGCGTCGCCACACCGGCGAGGTCCCCAAGCAGGGCAGCCCCGAGGAGGCCGCGTTCGCCGAGCAGATCGCGGCTCCCGGGCTGGCCCCCTTCGACTGGGAGGTCCTGTCCAAGGCCGCCGCGCGGGTGCCCGAGCAGGACCCGCTGATGCTGCTCGGGCGCTCCGGGCTGCCCCAGCGCGCCGCCCCCGAGGCGCCCGTCCAGAGCTGGTGGCGGCGGCTCAAGCTGGCCTGGGTGGTGCCCGTGCTCGTGGCCTGCCTCGCCCTGGTCGTCGTGGTCCCCCGCCTGGGGGGCGGCCCCGGCGTGAAGGGCGGCGGCGTCGATCTCGACTTCATGCTCCAGCGCGACGGCCAGATGATGCCTGGCACCGACGCCGAGCTCTTCCACCCGGGCGACCGCCTGCAGTTCAGCTACCGCGCCCCGGGCTACGAGGATCTGGTCCTGGTGGGCGTCGACGGCACCGGCGAGCTGAGCGTCTACTACCCCCGCGCCGGCGAGCTCCCCTACCCCATCGTCCCCGGCGAGCGTCACTTCCTGGACGGCTCGATCGTGCTGGACGAGGCCCCCGGGCCCGAGATCTTCGTGGCGGTCTTCGGCTCGGGTGGCGTGAGCGAGGCCCGAGAGCTGGTCGAGGACGCCTTCGAGCGGGACGGCCTGCCGGCCCTGGAGCAGCTGGCCGAGCTGCCCGGCGTCGACGTGGTCCGCATCGACAAGGAGGAGGCCCCCTGATGTGGCTGGCTCTGGCCACCGCCGCACAGGCCGCGACGCAGCGCCTGGCCTTCCTGGTCGCCAACAACGTGGGCGGGGCGGGCACCCAGCCGCTGTACTTCGCCGAAGCCGACGCCCAGAAGGTCGTCTACACGCTGGTCGACAGCGCCGGCTACGACCGCGAGGACGTCGTCCTGGTCCAGAGCGAGAGCAAGACCTCCATGCTGCGGGCCTTCGGTGACCTCAAGGACGAGATCGCGGAGCACAAGGCCTCCGGCGACGACGTGGTGCTGTTCTTCTACTACTCCGGGCACGCCGACGACCAGGGTCTGCACCTGGGTCAGAGCCAGCTGGCCTACGAGGAGCTGGACACCCTGCTCGAGCGCTCGGGCGCCGACGTGCGCATGGCCTTCCTCGACGCCTGCCAGTCCGGGGCGGCGACCCGGCGCAAGGGCGGCAGCATGGCGCCCAGCTTCGTGTTCGACGTCAGCGAGCGCCTGGCGACGGCGGGCACCGTGATCATCACGTCCAGCAGCTCCGACGAGGCCAGCCAGGAGTCCGACGAGATCGCCGGCTCCTACTTCACCCACTGGCTGACCAGCGCCATCGCGGGCGCCGCGGACGACGACGGCGACGAGCGCGTCACGCTGAGCGAGGTCTACGACTACGTCTACATCCAGACCATCCTCGACACGGCGGCCAGCGCGCTCGGCACCCAGCACCCCACCTTCGAGTGGGATCTGTCCGGCGAGGGCGACGTGGTCGTCTCCGACCTGTCTCCGGCGAGCTCGGCGCTGATCTTCCCCACCCAGCTCTCCGGCACGTTCGCCGTCTTCGACCTCCAGCGCAGCAGCTTCGTCGGCGAGGTCAGCCCTGGCGGCCATGACCGCAAGCTCGCGGTGCGACCCGGCCGCTACCTGATCCAGGTCCGGCGGCCCACGCACCTGTACACGGCCGAGGTCACCGTCCCCCGCGAGGGCTCGGTGGACGTCGCGCACGCGGTCTTCGAGCCCGTCGAGTACGAGAACGACACGGCCAAGGGGCGGGTCGACAAGCAGGTCAAGAAGGCCCACCGCCCACAGAGCTCGGTGCGCATGCTGGCTGGGGTCGGCGGCCCCGCCAACCTTCGGGTGGCGCAGGAGTACCTGCCGATGGTGCCCATGGGCGGGCTGTCCTACCGAGCCAAGAGCAAGGCGGGCACCCGCTTCTGGGGGCTGGACACCACCGGCGGCGCCGGCCCCGGCGTCATCTCCATCCCTGGCGTCACCGCCGCGGAGGTGCCGCTGTTCTCGACCTGGGCGACGGGCTCGGCCAGCTTCGGCGCGGCCACGCCCGAGTGGCACAGCCTGCAAGCGGGCGGCGGCTTCAGGCTCTCAGCGGTCTACGCGCGGCGCAGCTTCTGGGACCCCAAGATGGCCCCGGACCAGTCCATCCTGGTGCCGGCCCCCGGCGGGATGTGGTTCGCAGGCTGGCACCCG
>CALGIB010000905.1 GCA_937915955.1 uncultured Pseudomonadota bacterium | reverse complement strand
CGTGTGGCCAGCTCGGACCAGGGCCTTGACGCCGGCCGGGATGAGTCCGACGCGGTGCTCCTGGGGCTTGATCTCCTTGGGGACTCCGACGATCACCAGGCACCTCACTGAGGTGCCGACTCTAACGGACCGTGGCCGCGGACGAGAAAAGGCCCGCCGGGATGCGGCGGGCCTTTCGAGCACTAGGCTGAGCTGGGCCTACTCGGGCGACCAATCCTCGGGCAGGTAGTCGGGGATCATGCCTTCGGCGCCGAAGTCGTCGACCGCGACGACCTCCATTCCGGGGCCGAGCAGCGTGAACGTGGGGATGCCGTAGTCCTGCTCGAAGCGGTTGCTGAGGACCCAGCCGCCGTCCGAGAGCACGGGGAGCGTCATGTTGTACTGATCGCTCCACTGCCCGAGCTCTTCCGCGGTGGGGGCGCCACCTGCGTCGTTCTCGGCCAGCGCCTGGATGACGATGAGTCCCTGGTCCTCGTATTCGGTGAAGAGCGTCTGCAAGCCCGGAGCCTCCGAGCGACAGCTACCTCACCAGAAGGCACCGCTGACGATGAGCACCGCCCGACCGCAGAAGTCGTAGAGCCGGACCGTCTCGTCGAACTGGTCCGTGAGCTCGATGTCCGAGGTGATGTCACCGACGGCGTCGCCCGTCGCCTCGATCGTGTCGCGACACTCGACGTCCTTCTTCCAGCCGCCGCCCTCGTAGAACTCGGACGTGACCTGGTCCTCGCCGCCCTCGCCTTCGTAGCCGGCGAAGCCGTCCTCCTCGAGGGAGGCATCGATGGACGCGGGCACGCAGGCGACGAGCCCAGCTGCAGCCAGCGCCAGAACGCAGATTCGCTTCAAGGGGACCTCCGGGTCGGAACGCTCTCGCCGCTACTTTGCCCTCTCTGGGCTCGCGATGCACGCGCTTCCTGTCAGGATTTCGTCCCGCTGGGGTGGCACCGGTTAGACGCGACCCCCTTCGGAGGCCCCCCGCGATGCCCACCAAGGTCGACACATCCGGCTGGAAGCTGCCCATCAACCTGGGCTTGAACGACGGCACCTACTGCGCCCAGGGCGCGATCGACGTGCTGATGCAGCACAGCAGCCGCACGGCGCTGCGCAACTACAGCGACGCCGACAACACCGAGCTGCGCGACCTGATCGCGGCCGAGTGCGGCTGCACGCCCGACATGGTGTACCTGCAGAACGGCTCGGGCCCGATCCTCAAGCAGGTGCTCCCGCACCTGATCAAGGAGAACATCACCAGCTCGCCGCTGCGCATCGCCAAGCACCTTGTGACCAGGCAGGGCTACCCCATCATCACGCCGGTGCTCACCTACGGCAAGGTCCCGCTCAAGGCGGTCGCTGCGGGCCTGACGGTGCGCCTGGTGCCGCTGTCGCCCGACAACGACTACCAGATGGACGTCGGCGAGCTCGAGGCGGCCATCCAGAAGGGGGACGGGCTGGTCTACCTGGCCAACCCGAACAACCCCACGGGCAACGTGCTGATCAGCCGCGAGCAGCTCATCCCGCTGCTGGACAGGTACCCGAAGACCACCTTCTGGATCGACGAGGCCTACGTCCAGTACGTGCCGCCGTCCGAGCACCCGATCCTGGCGGACCTGGTCGCGCGCTACCCCCACAACATGGTCTGCACGCGGACCTTCAGCTTCGCCTACGGCATGGCGGGCGCCCGCATCGGCTACATCATCGCCCGGCCCGAGCTCGTCGCGGCGCTCGAGGGGCAGGTCACCAACTACCGCATCCCGCTGCTCACCGAGCGCATGGGCGTGGCCGCCCTGAAGGACCCGCAGCACCTGGGCGACGTGCGCCAGCGCACGCGCGAGGCGCGCGAGCTCTTCTACGAGCGCATCACGAAGCACCCCAGCCTGCGGGCCTTTCCGTCCAGCGCCAACTTCGTGCTGGTGCAGACGAAGGACGGCCGGAAGGCGAAGGCGGTGGCCGCCGGCATGCTGGAGCGCGGGGTCAAGATCAAGACCTTCGCCCCCCTGCTCGAGCACGACTTCGGGGACATCTTCCGCATCACGGTTGGTGTGCCCGAGGAGAACGAGTTCTGCATGGACATGCTCGACGAGGTCATGGCCACGCTGTAGCGGTCAGCGCGGCTGACGTCCGACCGGCGGACCCGGCAGGCCGCGGGGAGACGGACCCGCCCTCCCAGAGCAGGAGAAGGACCGATACCGCCCGAGCCAAGCTCGGGCGGTACGGTCCTTCCTTGGACTCAGCCTCTACCGATTACTCGGTGTCGCTGTAGTCGTCGTAGATGAGCTGGTGCTCTGCACCCTGCCCCTTGTGGCAGGTCGTGCAGGTCTCGGGGCCGACGTCGGCGTCCTTCTCGGTCTCCTCGCCGAAGTACCACATGATGGTGGACATCACGCTCTCCCACACGCCGTCATCGTTCTCGACGGAGTAGCCGTTGAGCTCGACGTGGCGGTTGAAGGACACCAGGCCGTTGAAGTCGTCCTCGTTGATGAAGTGGGCCCGGTGGCAGGCGCCGCAGGAGCGAGCGGCCGGTCCGACGACCACGGAGTCGATGCCCTTGATGTCCCGGCCTTCGACGTCATCGGAGCCAGAGAGCAGGCCGGCGGTGGTCAGCGTCTGGTCCGGGACCT
>CALGIB010000904.1 GCA_937915955.1 uncultured Pseudomonadota bacterium | reverse complement strand
GCGTGACAACAAGGAGCGTTGCTCGCTCCAAGGTGACTGGCAGGACGCGCGGTGCCGATCTCGGTCGCCCCATCATCGTAGAGCGATGTAATCTTGGACGGTTAGCCGCTCTTGTGCTTACTTGATGGTCACTTGACTGGAGCGGGGCTTGGGCGGCCAGAGTCGCTACGGCCCGTGGATTCTTCTTCGAGCCCGGGCCAGACGCCCTGGAGCCCTCACGCGTCGCCGGTCGGCCCGAAGTTGAACCCGTCGTCCATCTCCACCAGCGAGACGCCCTCGGGCGGCACGCCAACCCAGCGCGCCGACTTCTTGCCCGGGTTCGCCTGAAGCACCTGGAACTGCTCGGCGCCGCCGGCCTCGTTCGTGCCACGAAGCGCGAGCATCACCTCTACCCGACGCATCGCGTCCTCGGCGGTGACGACCCACGCCCGGTCGGCCTCGACGTTGGCGGGCACAGCGGTCGGGTGCACCAGGGCGACCACGTAGGCATCCTCGTGTTCGGCCAGCGCCCGGATGAGATCGTCGGGCGGCGAGGGCGCGCCCTCGAGCTCCCAGCGCATGGGCCGAGCGGGGCCGATGGTGAAGGCGACCAGGTGCCGCGGCGGCGGCCCCTTCACGATCTCCTCCATCACCTCCTTGGCGAAGAACAAGGCCGCCTTCTCCAGGTTCCGGGGCGGCTTCTCCATGCTCAGGCGGAGGGCGAAGATGGACTGCATCTCCGAAGCATCGCACGACCTGAGCGACACAGATCGGGAGGGCGGACAGTTTCTGACCGCCTTCGCAGCTACCTTCGCTGACGGGGCCCCGTCCGGCTGCTCGGCAGAGATGAAACGACGATGAGCAAGAAGCGGAAGACCCGAATCAAGAACGGCTACCGGCAGGTCCGCCGTGGTGACAGGTGGGAGTGGGAGCATCGCGAGGTCCTGGCAGAGAAGCTGGGGCGGCCCATCAGGCCGGGCTTCGAGGTGCATCACATCAACAGGAACCCGAAGGACAACGACCCGAACAACCTCGTCGAGGT